>CAMGGF010000158.1 GCA_946055445.1 uncultured Ruminococcus sp.
ACAAAAGCGGCAGAAATGCCCGACCCCGTGCCGCACGAGGAGAAAACCCGTTGGTTTAAGGAACTTTGCGACGCGCAAGAGGAAATCGCCGCACGCCGCACAAAAGAAATGCGCGGCAAAACCTATACCGTTTTGGTCGAAAGCACGGCGAAGTCCCAAAACGGCGCGCTGTGCGGGCGCACCGACGGCAATGTCGTGATTGAATTTGCAGGCGACGAAACTTTGATTGGCACATATCAAAGCGTGACCGTTACCGAGGTCGGCGCGTGGGTCGTGAAAGGCGAATTGCAACCGTAAAACACTGAAAAACCGTTATATAATTTGCCCGCAAGGGCAGAGTTTATATAAGAAAATACAAACAGACAGGAGTAAACTATGGAACTCGAAAAATTAGCAAGAGAACTCGGCGCAGCCATTCAAAAGGACAAGGTGTATTTGGATTTTGAAGCGGCGCGCAAAGCCAACGACGAGGACGAAGAACTCAACGCCTTAATGGGCAAAATCCGCTTGATTCAACTTTCCTATCAGCAGGAAGCGGCAAAAGATACGCCCGATGACGCCAAAATGGAACAGTACAATCAGGAATTCCAGGGCGTTTACAATCAAATTATGGCAAACAAAAATATGCAGGCGTTTGAAGAAGCGCGTCAGGCTGTGGACGAAATGATGAACTATTTGACGGGCATTCTTGCAATGTGCGTCAACGGCGAAGACCCCGCGACCTGCGACCCGCACGCACACAACTGCGGCGGCGAATGCGGTTCCTGCGGCGGTTGCCACTAATCAAAAATCTGTAAGAATTTTCCAAGGCGGGTCGAAGTATGGCGGAATTATCACCGATGATGCAACAATATTTTGAAATCAAACAGGCGTATCCCGATACGCTCCTGTTCTTTCGCCTTGGGGATTTTTACGAAATGTTTTTTGACGATGCCAAAACCGCCTCGAAAGAACTCGATTTGGTGCTGACGGGGCGGGATTGCGGGCAAGAGGAACGCGCGCCGATGTGCGGCGTGCCGTTCCACAGCGCTGACAGTTATATTGCAAAACTCGTTTCGCGGGGGTACAAAGTTGCGATTTGTGAGCAGTTGGAAGACCCGAAAGCGGCGAAAGGCATTGTCAAACGCGGCGTTATCCGCGTGATCACCGCAGGCACGGTCATTGAAAGCAGTATGCTCGACGAAACCAAAAACAATTACCTTGCGTGCCTGTGCCTTTCTTTTGACCAAATGGGGCTGTGCTTTGCCGATGTTTCCACGGGCGAAGTGCACTTGACCGCATTTTCCGAAAATACCGACGAAAAGACCGTCGATGAATTGGCGCGCTTTATGCCGCGCGAGGTACTTCTCAATAAAGAGGCGGCGGCGCTCTCACGCGTGCGCGCGTTTATTACCAAAAAATTAGAAGCGACTGCCGAAGTGCTCGACGCAAAGGACTTTGATTACGAAGCGGCGTGTGACCGCGTCAAAGCGCAGTTCGGTGATGAGCAGTTTGCTTCCCTCAACGATGAAAACAAGAAAAGCGCGGTGTGCGCCCTGTCCGCCGCACTTTCATACTTATATGAAACACAGAAGAACGATTTAAACAATATCCGCACCGTGCAGTTTTATTCCGATTTGAAGTATATGAAAATCGGCATTTCTTCGCGGCGCAATCTCGAATTAACCGAAACTTTGCGCGACCGTGAAAAACGCGGCTCGCTTTTGTGGGTGCTGGACAAAACCAAAACCGCGCTCGGTAAACGAATGCTTCGAAGTTTCGTGGAATGCCCGCTGTATGACTGTGCGGGGATTTCCCGCCGCCACAACGCGGTGGAAGAACTGTGCCGCAATCCTGTAAAGTTGAAAGACTTAACGGAAAAATTCACAGGCATTTACGATATGGAGCGCTTGATGACGCGTGTGGTATACAATACCGCGAACGCCAAAGAATTGCTCTCGTTAAAATCCACTTTGCAAACCCTGCCCGCCATCAAGGCAGAACTCGAACACGCGGAGTCCGCACTGCTTCGGGATATTTACCGCGATATGGATTTGCTCGAAGATGTTTATAACCTTGTCAATGATGCCATTTCCGAGGACGCGCCGTTTTCGGTGCGCGAGGGCGGTATGATTAACGACAATTTCAACGCGGAACTCGATGAACTGCGCGCGATTGTCAAAGGCGGGAAAGATTATCTTTCCGCACTGGAACAAAAAGAGCAGGAACAGACGGGCATTAAGAAACTCAAAATCGGCTACAACCGTGTGTTCGGCTATTATTACGAGGTTTCCAACTCCTTTAAAGCACTTGTGCCCGACACCTACATTCGCAAACAGACTTTAACGAATTGCGAACGGTATATCACCGAGGAATTAAAAGAATTAGAAAGCAAAGTTTTGGGTGCGCAGGAGCGCATTGTTTCGCTTGAATATGAAGTGTTCTGCGCGGTGCGGAAAAAAATCGCCGCCGAGTACGACCGTACACGCCGCACGGCACGCGCCGTTGCCACGCTCGACGCGCTGTGTTCCCTTGCGAATGTCGCGCTTGCCAATCACTACACCCGCCCCGAAATCAACGATTCGGGCGTGATTTCCATTACCGAGGGCAGGCATCCCGTGGTCGAAAAAATGCTGGACGGTGTGCCGTTTGTGCCGAATGACACCCTGCTTGACTGCAAAGACAACCGCATTGCGATTATCACAGGTCCCAATATGGCGGGGAAATCCACCTATATGCGCCAAGTGGCAATTATTGTTTTGATGGCGCAAATGGGAAGTTTTGTGCCCGCAAAATCCGCGTCCATAGGCCTATGCGACAGCATTTTCACCCGTGTCGGCGCGTCTGACGATTTGGCAAGCGGGCAATCTACCTTTATGGTGGAAATGCGCGAGGTTGCCGAGATTTTGGAAAATGCCACGGACAAGAGCCTGATTATTTTAGACGAAATCGGGCGCGGCACTTCGACTTATGACGGCATGAGTATCGCCCGCGCGGTGTTAGAATATGTTGCCGACCGCAAAAAGTTGGGTGCAAAAACGCTGTTCGCCACGCATTACCACGAACTGACGGAACTCGAAAATCATATTGACGGTGTGAAAAACTATAATATTGCCGTCAAAAAACGCGGCGAGGATATTACTTTCCTGCGGCGAATTGTCCGCGGCGGTGCGGACGGCAGTTACGGCATTGATGTTGCAAAACTTGCCGGCGTGCCCGAAACGGTGGTGCGCCGTGCGCGTGTGATATTAAAAGCACTGGAAGCCTCTGCCGCCGAACAGCCTTTGCCGACGGCGAATATTCCCGTGACGGAAGAACCAGAAGAACTGCAAGTCAGTTTTGCAAGCGCAAAAGAACAGGGGATTTTAGAGCGTTTACAAACGCTTGATGTGAATACCCTTACGCCGATTGAGGCGATGTCCGTATTATATGAACTTGTCAACGAGGCAAAACAGTAAAGGAAAACAACTTTACATATCTATTTTGAAAAGGAGGTGCCCGCAATGGCGAAAATCCGAAAATTACCGCGCGAAATTGCGCAGTTAATTGCCGCAGGCGAGGTTGTAGAACGCCCTGCCTCGGTGGTCAAAGAATTGCTTGAAAATGCCGTGGACGCGGGCGCGTCCGAAATCACTTTGGAAATCCAAAACGGCGGTATACGGTTTATCCGCGTGACCGATAACGGTTGCGGCATTGCGCGTGACGATGTGCCGACCGCGTTTTTAAGCCACGCCACCAGTAAAATTCAAAATGCGGACGATTTAGACGCAATTTTCACCCTTGGTTTTCGCGGGGAGGCGCTCGCGTCGGTTGCCGCGGTGTCGCGCGTGGAGTTAATGACCAAAACCGCCGACGAATTTGCGGGCACGCGCGCCGTGTTAGAGGGCGGCGAACAAATTTCCGTGGAGGATGCGGGCTGTCCGAACGGCACCACGCTCATTATCCGAGATTTGTTTTACAACACCCCCGCGCGTATGAAATTTTTGAAAAGTGACCGTGCCGAAGGCTCTGCCGTCGCCTTAATTGCCGACCGCATTGCGCTTTCGC
>CAMGGF010000159.1 GCA_946055445.1 uncultured Ruminococcus sp.
GTGATTACGGCGCAACCGTCGAGGCGGAACTCGGCGTAGTCGGCGGCAATGAGGGCGAGGGGAAAGCGCACGAAATTCTGTGCACCAACCCCAAAGACGCCGTGCGTTTTTGCGATGAAACGGGTGTGGACGCACTCGCGGTTGCGATCGGTAATGCCCACGGCAATTACCCCGTTTTACCGGAACTTCGTTTTGATGTGCTGGAAGAAATCCACAAAGCGGTCAAAACGCCGCTTGTTCTGCACGGCGGCACAGGCATTACCGCCGAGATGTTCCAACGCTGTATTTCTTTGGGCGTTCGTAAAATCAATATCGCCACGGCTTCATTTGACGCACTCGCATCTTACGCCAAAGCCTATGGCGACAACAAACAGGGCAAGCCCAACTATTTTGAACTTTCTGCTTGCGAAGTTGAGGGCGTGTACCAAAATGTTAAACGGCATATTGAGATTTTTAATATGCACTAAAATAAAATCCTTTCCCTTATAGTCCTCTCACATTGCGCGTGGGGGCGAACGCGTAGTGGCGGGTTATTCCCCTGACAGGGGAAATGTCCGCGAATGCGGACAAAAGGGTGCCCGTTTTCGGAGAAAATCCACGCCCGCCAACACACCAAAACTTGAACACAAAAAAGGAGTGTGCCTTTATGCAATACATAACCTTTGATAAAACCAAACCCTATGATTTAATCCTGCTCGGCAGAGTTGCCGTGGACTTTAACCCCGTCGATTACTATTGCCCGTTGAACGAGAGTACCACTTTCAAACGGTATTTGGGCGGTTCACCCGCCAATATCGCGGTGGGGCTTGCACGCTTGGGCAAGAAAATCGGCTTTTTTGCGCGTGTTTCGGATGACCAACTCGGCACATTTGTGACCGATTTCTTTGCGAATGAAGGTATTGACACCTCGCACATCAAACGCTGCCAAAACGGCGAAAAAATCGGCCTTACCTTTACCGAAATCAAGTCCGAAACCGAAAGTTCCATTTTGATGTACCGAAACGAAGCGGCGGACTTAAAATTGGACGTTGCCGACATTGACGAGGACTACATCAAACAAACGAAAGCGTTGCTCATTTCGGGCACCGCGCTTGCCGAAAGCCCCTCGCGTGAGGCGGCGCTCAAAGCTGTTGCACTTGCGAAGAAAAATAATGTGCCGATTATTTTTGACATCGACTATCGCGCATACAACTGGAAAAATGCGGACGAAATCGCCATTTATTATTCCGCTGTTGCCAAAGAAGCGGACATTATCCTCGG
The DNA here is from genome assembly GCA_946055445.1 of uncultured Ruminococcus sp. Lineage (GTDB taxonomy): Bacteria > Bacillota > Clostridia > Oscillospirales > Acutalibacteraceae > Fimenecus. Next base: position 1,261 of record CAMGGF010000159.1, read on the forward strand.
CTCGCGTGAAGAATACGATTTGACCGAGGCACTAATCAAACCCAATATGACCGATGAAGAAACTGCCGCACTTTGGCATAGTTACAATGCAAAAATCGTGATTATCAAGCACGGCAAAGACGGTTCGACTGCCTACACCAACGACGGAGAAAGTTATTCTATCAAGCCGTTCCCCGTCAAACTGTTAAAATCCTTCGGCGGCGGCGACGGGTACGCAAGTGCGTTCCTGTATGGATTGTTTGAAGGCTATGAAATGATGGATGCGCTCGAATTCGGCTCTGCTTCGGCGGCAATGCTTGTAGCGTCCCACGCCTGCTCGCAGGATATGCCCACCGTCGAAGCCGTAAAGGCATTCATCAAAAAGGAAAAGGAAGAATACGGCGAAATGGTGGCACGGGCATAATTTTGGAGGAAAAACCGCACGAAATACAAACATATTTTGTGCGCAATCTGCGTAGGGAACGGTCTTGACCGTTCCGCCGCAAGATGGAGAAATTCATAAAATTTGCTCTCGCCGCGTAGGGAACAACCTTCGTGTTGTTCCGCGATGCAGCACAAACCTCGCGGGCGAAACAGTTTGCCTTTGCTCGCGAGGAATTCGATAAAGTGTTCTCTTGGTTTACCTTGGAGTCCGATTATGGAAAAAGTTTATTTTGACCGCCTGCGTAAAATGAAATGTTTTTGTTTCTGCGAAATCATGCTTTTGTTTTGCATAGGTTTGAGCAGTATTGCGGCAGTACTTTTTTGCATAGGGAAGCAGTGGCTGTGGTTCGCTGTTGCCGTTGCTTTGAGTGCCGCCTTGATTACGCTTTTGGTTTTGCACAACAAAAGAATGCGGCGTGCGGTGGATACAGCACCGTATGTACCGTATGTTTTGAAACTGAACGCGCCCCTGTCAAAAGAAACCGTATTCGCAAAACTTCAAACACAGCCGCATATACAGCAGTCAAAAGCGTACTCCGAAAACGGAATGGTTTTATTCATAAAAAAGGCTTTGCATGTTCGTTTACTTGCTGTTTATCTTCCGAGTTTCTCAAAATCTGAATTTGACCGCGTCAAAAAGCGGTTAAATGCAAAAATCAACAAAGATTTTGCAATCCCACACACCATATCAAGATTTGAAGCGGAAAAAGCGGTACGGGTGAATTTGGTATTGACAGAGACGGTTAATGTGCAACTGTTTGCTTTTCTAAACCGCAATGCCGCGGAATCTATGCGCCGTGTAGAAGGTGTTTTGAACATTGCCGTAGATTTGAACCAAGGAACGATTTTTATTCCCGCGATGTTCGGCGATTGTCTATTTTCGGATATAAGAAAATACGAACGCTGTGTAAAAGAAATTTGCGCATTGTCGGGAATACCTTATCATTGTAAATAAGCAGAATAATTTTATACAAATAAAGGTGATACATATGTACGAAACGCCTGTTTTCAATGAAAACAACGAAAAAATCCTATGTGAAATGGGCGGCAAAAACGCAGAAATGCTGATGACCATTAAAGTCAAACAGTTGTCGGCAGGCGAGTCTTTCACGGTATGCAGTGCCGCGAATGAAACCGCCGTTTTATTGCTTGCGGGCGAGGTGGAATTCCTGTTTGCGGGCGAAGCAAAATGTGCCGCGCGCCGCAGTCCGTTTCTCGACAAGCCCTATTGCGTGCATTTTCCGCGCAAAAAGGCGGTGACCGTCGCGGCAAAAACAGACGCACGCATTTTAATCCAGCAAACCGACAATGACAAAGATTTCGATATTGTCTATTACACGCCCGACGATTGTACTTTGCAGGAGTTCGGCAAAGCGCAGTGGAACGGCACGGCACACAGACAGGTGCTTACGGTGTTTGACTATGAGAACGCGCCGTATTCCAATATGGTATTGGGCGAGGTGTTCCACAAACCCGGGTGCTGGTCGAGTTACCCGCCGCACTATCACCCCCAACCCGAACTTTACTATTATGAATTCGATAAGCCGCAGGGCTTCGGCGTCGGCTTTAACGGGGACAACTGCTACAAGGTGTTAAACGGCGGCGCGCTTTCCATCACGCCGATGAAAACGCACCAGCAGGTTGCCGCGCCCGGCTATTCGATGTATTATGTTTGGATGATTCGCCATTTGGACGGTGACCCGTGGCGCAAAACGCGCATTGACGACCCCGACCACAAATGGCTGTTAGAGATATAAGGAGGCGTTTTTATGGCAGTAATGACGACCGCACAAGCCCTCGTCAAATTTTTGGATAATCAGTATGTTTCTTTCGACGGAAAAGAAACCAAGTTTGTAGACGGCATTTTCACCATTTTCGGGCACGGCATTGTTTGCGGGCTCGGTGAAGCGCTCGACTCCGACCGCGGAAACTTGACCGTGTATCAGGGCAAAAACGAACAGGGTATGGCGCACGCGGCGGCATCGTTTGCAAAGCAAAATAACCGTCGTAAAATCATCGCCTGTTCTTCATCGATCGGCCCGGGTGCCGCGAATATGATTACCGCAGCGGCAACGGCAACCGTGAACCATGTGCCGTTGCTTTTAATTCCCGCTGACGCGTTTTCCACCCGCCAGCCCGACCCGGTGCTCCAACAGTTTGAGCAGGTCAACTCCCTTTCCATTACCACCAATGACGCCTACAAAGCCGTCGCACGGTATTGGGACAGAATTGCCCGCCCCGAACAGTTGATGAGTGCAATGATTAACGCGATGCGCGTGCTGACCGATACCGCCGA
>CAMGGF010000160.1 GCA_946055445.1 uncultured Ruminococcus sp.
CCGTATTCTTTGCCGAGGGTTTTGCAAAGGGTACAGTAAACCGCCTTGTATTCTTCATATTCGCGCACGCGAAGTTCCGGCTTGCAGACCTTAACATACCCGAACAAGAAAAGCCCTCCTTTAAATCGGCTTACAGAATAGACGAAAGATTTTGCATAATTGCGCCCGCCACTTCGGGACGGTTCATCGTGTAAATATGAATGCCGCTGACGCCATTGGCGATTAAATCAATGATTTGCTCGGTCGCATACGCAATGCCCGCCTGCTTTAACGCTTCGGGACTGTCGCCGAATTTGTCAATCATCGTTTTAAGCCGCGAGGGAAGCGTTGTGCCCGACAGCGCGCAGGAACGCGCAATCTGCCGTTTGTTCATTACGGGCATAATCCCTGCAAGCACCGGCACATCAATGCCCTTTTTCAGCGCACGGTAGAGAAAACTGTAAAGCGCGGTATTGTCAAAAAACATTTGCGTAATCAAGAAATCGGCGCCGCAATCCACTTTTTCTTTCAAATGCGTCAAATCCGCGTCGGGACTCGGCGACTCGACATGCCCTTCCGGGTAGCACGCCGCGCCGACCGAAAATCCGCCGAATTCGCGAATGGCTGTTATCAGTTCGCTCGCATAGCGGTAATGGTTACTGTCCGGCGCATAATTCTCGGGCAAATCCCCGCGCAATGCCAAAATATTTTCAATTCCGCGTGCTTTTAAATCCCGCAAAATCGCATCGATTTCCGCCTGGGTGCTGGAAGCACAGGTCAAATGCGCCAACGAGGGAATTTGCAAATCGCTCTGAATATGCGCCGCGATTTTCGGCGTGTTTAAAGAAGTACCGCCGCCTGCACCGTAGGTTACGCTGATAAAATCGGGCTTATACTGTGCGAGCGCGTCAATCGTCGCTTCCACAGGCGCATAAGCCGCGTCATTTTTCGGCGGGAACACCTCAAACGAGGTGGTTAACTGTTTGGCTTGTAATTTTTCGCTGATTTGCATACTGTCAACCGTCCAACTCCATATAGTTCTGCCGTATGCGTGCACAGCGGCGCAAAAACGGCATAGAAAGAAATAACAAAAACAGTACCGTGGAAAACGCGTGCACCGCATTAAATGCCACCGAAGCGGCAAGGGCCGCAAACACCGCATTTTTTTCCAACGGGCGCACATAAAAAAGAATGTGCCATGTGTCTAATATCATACCATAAAGAAGCGCCGAGAACAAGCCGAAAGCCGTGATTTTCCACAGTTTATCAAGGAATTTACATTTTGTTAACAAACCGGAAAGCAAGCCGACAAACCCCCACGCAAGCATTTGTACCGGCGTCCAAAGCCCCTGCCCGAAGGTAAAATTTGACAAAAGCGCCGTAAGCGTGCCCGTCAGCGCCCCAACGCCCGGTCCGAATGCCGCACCTGCCAAAATCACGATCGCCGTGGTCGGTTTAAAATTCGGCACAGCGGCAAAAGCAATTCTGCCGAACACCGCAAGCGCAGTCATCACGGCGGTACAAACCGTGTTGGGCAGCGTAAAAAAGCGTTTATTTTGCTTTGGCATTTTGCACCTCCCGAAGCGATACGGGGCGCGCATTTTCCGATACATACGAAAACATACGCGCCACGGTGGAAGTATACAAATCCCCATGCGTGAAAAAGGTGCGGCTCTCGCCCAAAAACACAAACCGACCGTCAAAAAGCAACGCACAGCGGTCCGCGCACGCGGCGGCAAAATCCAAATCGTGCGTGACAAGCAATATCGACTTGCCTGCCGCTTTGAGAGCCGCAAGCAACGGCAAAAGCGCGTCTTTGCTTTGTGCGTCCAGCCCTTTCGTCGGCTCGTCCAAAAGCAATACATCGGGATTTTTCAAAAGTGCCACGGCAAACGCCACGCGCTGTTGCTGACCGGCACTTAAATCAAACGGATTTTGCGAGAGCGTATCGGAAAGCCCCAAGGTTTTGCAAATGTCCGATACTGCCGGCAGGGGCGCAGGTGCTGTGGACGGCGCATCGTTCAGCAGATGAAACAGTGCCTTCGGCGTGGGCGGCTCGCTTGCGGCATTCAGCACTTCGGCGACTGTTTCAAAGGCAAAGCACGCCTGCGGATTTTGCGGCACGGCGGCGATTTTCAGTTCGGCAGACGCCTTGCATTTGCCGCTGTACGGCTTGGTTTCACCCGCAAGCAGCCGCAAGAGCGTGGTTTTGCCCGCGCCGTTTGCGCCGATGACGGCAAAGACTTCCCCGCGTCCGAGCGAGAAAGACAAGTCCGAAAGCACATCTTTCCCCTCTCGTGTATAGCGAAAAGAAGCATTTTTAAGTTCTAAAATCGGCTTTTCGTGTGCGGGTACAGGCCGTTTTTCAGAAACAGAAAGGTGCGGCACAGCCGTTGTGAGCAACGCACGCGCCTGCGCTTCGGTTTTGGGCAAACTTGCGTTTTCGTCCAAAATGCCGAGCATATGCGGTGCGGCGACCGACGGTGCGGAATCGGGGTAAGCGCGCAAAAACGCGTCAACCGAAGTATATTCGCAAAGTCCGCCGTTTTCAAGCGTCAACACTTGTGTAAGATGCGGCAAAAGCGGTTGAAGGTTGTGTTCGGTTACAAGAATGGTTACCCCCAACACCGTATGCAAACGCACCATTGCGCGCAAAAGGCGTTCCGTACCGACGGCGTCGAGCATGGCAAACGGCTCGTCCAAAAGCAATACGCGCGGCGCGCCGACACAGGCCGCCGCCAAATTCACCAACTGCTTTTCGCCGCCCGACAGCGTTTGTATTTTGCGGGCATACAAATCCGAAATGCCGAAAAATCCAACGGTTTCCGCAATTTTCAGTTCGATTTCTGCCTGCGGCAATCCCAAATTCTCGGGCAAAAACGCCAACTCATTTTTTACATAGTCGGACACCTGCTGGGTGTCGGGATTTTGCGCGGTGTAGGCAATTTCACGCACAGCGGTTTCATACGGCAATGCCGACAGCGGTTTTCCGCTGTAAAGGAGTTCGCCTTGCGTATCGCCCTGCGGTGCGAGTTCCGATTTTAACAGACGCAAAAGCGTGGTTTTCCCGCTGCCTGAGGCACCGTACAACAAAACAAACGCATTTTCGGGCACGGAAAAGGAAATATTTTGAAAAATCGGCGTTTGAGCGCCTTTGTATGTAAAGGTCAAATCCTTTGCAGTATAAACTTCCATTTGAGCACCTCCCACAGTTTAAACATACACGGCACGGCATAGAGAAGCAACAACGGCAAATACCAAATTGCACCGTCTACATATTGCGCACCCGCAAAACGCGGGTAAATTGCCGTTTTAAGCGGCGGCGAAAAGCAAGCAACAATCGCCGAGAGCGCCAACAGAATACAAATCCCGTCTGCGGCGTGCCACCGCACTTTCGGCTTTTGCCGTTTCTGCGCGCACAGCGCGCCGCGCGCTTTCATGGAAAGCGCCGTTTGGAACGCATCGTCAAACACCCACGAAAATAGAGCGGACAAGCGTAAAATCAGCCCCGTAAATCGGTGCGCTTTATCTGCATTCACGGTGTTTTCCGTGCGCATTTGGCTATATTTCTCCAAGGTTTTCGGCACGAGAGAAAGCGAGAGCGAAACCACAAGCCCCAATCCCCGCGAAAGCCGCGCAAGGAACGCATACACACGGTCACAGTCCAAAAACAGGCAGTAAAACGAAAACCACAGCACGGTGCTTGAAAACGCGAGTGCCGCGCACACGGCATACAGGACCGATTCAAGCGTTACCGCTGTGTCGCCGAGGTAAAACAGCGCGGTCACGCCGTTGCGGTTGAACAACAAATTGAACAAAATGAGCATACCACCCATCGGGGCACAGAACCGCAAAAGCGACCGCAATTCCCGCCCTTTGCCGTACAAAACATAGGAAAGCGCCGCCGTCACCGCAGAAATCACCCCTGTAACAGGGTGTATCCGCAATGCGGCGGTCACCGTAACCGAAAGCATACA
>CAMGGF010000161.1 GCA_946055445.1 uncultured Ruminococcus sp.
TTTCGGCATATCGCACAGTACCCATCGCGTCTTTCGAGTAAAAGTCCGCGCCGATGCGGTCGGCATAGTCCTGCGTTAAGACCGCGCCGCCGACCATCACGCGGCATTCGGGGTATTCACGGTGCAACAGCGCAATGGTTTTTTCCATATTGACAACGGTGGTGGTCATTAAGGCGCTCAAACCGACCAATTTCACCTGTTCGCGGCGCGCTGTTTCCAAAATCCGTTCAGGGTCCACATCTTTGCCCAAATCAAGAACGGTAAAACCGTAATTTTCCAGTAAAACTTTGACAATATTTTTGCCGATATCGTGAATGTCGCCTTTGACCGTCGCCAATACGATTTTATGCGCGGTTTTTTCCGCATTTTGCACGCCCGTTTCCTGCAAAACCGCTTTGATTTCGTCAAAAGCCGCCTTTGCCGCGTCGGCACTCATCAAAAGACCCGGCAAAAAGACGGTTCCCTGTTCAAAGCCCTGCCCCACGCGGTCAAGTGCGGGAATTAACTGCGTATGGATAATATCCAACGGCGCGGTGGTTTGCAACAAGTCTTTTGTACGCGCCGCCGCCTCGGCTTTTAAGCCTTTTTCGACCGCCGCCTGCAAATCCCCTGCCGTATTTGCAACAGGTGTTGCCGCGCTGTCGGTCGCATTTTGAATATATGCCTCAAAATTCAAATCCAAGCCTTTTAATGCGCAAAACGCATAATAGGCATTCATCATTGCCTCACTTTTCGGGTTGATGATGCCCGCCGACAGCCCGTTTTCCATTGCAAGCGTGAAAAACGCGGCGTTGATATGGTCGCGTTTTGGGAGACCGAACGAAATGTTCGACACGCCCAAAACCGTGTGCGCGCCCAAGGTATTGCGGATATAGCGCAACGCGTCCAGCGTGATATTGGCATTTTGCGCACCCGTGCTGACGGTAAGTGCGAGCGTATCAAAAATCAAGTTCTTCTTTTCAATACCGTATTCCGCCGCCGTTTTCAAAATGCGTTCGGCAATCTCGATTCTGCCCTCTGCCGTTTCGGGAATGCCGTTTTCATCGAGCGTCAGACACACAACCGCGCCGCCGTATTTTTTGGCAAGCGGGAACACGGCTTCCATTGACTCTTGCTTGCCGTTGACGGAATTTATCAGCGGTTTGCCGTTATAAATTCGCAGTGCGCGCTCCATTGCAACGGTGTCGGAAGTGTCAATTTGCAAGGGCAAATTGGTAATGCCCTGCAAACTTTGCACGGTGCGTTCCAGCACGGCGGGCTCGTCAATTTCAGGCAGCCCCACATTGACATCCAAAATATGCGCGCCTGCGTCAATCTGTGACGCCGCTTCCGAAAGAATATACGCTTCGTCACCGCTTATGAGTGCGGCTTTTAACCGTTTTTTGCCCGTAGGATTGATGCGTTCCCCAATGAGCACAGGCTTTTCGCCGAGTGTGACGGTCTTGCCGTAAGAGGTTACTGCCGTAAAGTCTTTTTGCTTGACGGGTTGCGGCACAACCGATTTGCAAACAGCCGCCGCTTGTAAATGCGCGGGGCTTGTGCCACAGCACCCGCCAACCGCCCAAACGCCTGCGGTATTTGCAATTTTTCCTAAATCCTCGGCAAATTCCGTAGGGGTGACATTGTAAGAGGTCACGCCGTCCACGCAAACGGGCAACCCTGCATTCGGGTTGACAACCAGCGGCGTACTCGAAACTGTCAAAGCCTGTTTTGCAAACGGCAACATTTGTTTCGGCCCCAAACCGCAGTTAAAGCCGAGCGCGTCCACACCCAAACCCTCCAAGGTAATCACGGCGGTTTCAATATCCGCGCCTGTCAAAAGTTTCCCCTGTGTATCAAAAATCATGGTCACAACCACGGGCAAATCGCAGTTTTCTTTTGCGGCAAGCACCGCCGCCTTTATCTCGTACAGGTCGCCCATGGTTTCAATTAAAACTAAATCCGCGCCGTCCGCACCTGCGCATACTTGCTCTTTGTAAAGTTCATAGGCTTTACAAAACTCCAACTCCCCGTAAGGCTTTAACAGTTTGCCTGTCGGCCCCATATCCAAAGCCACAAGCACTTCGCGGTCTACCGTTTTTGCCGCCGCACGGGCATTTTCCACCCCGGCGCGCACCAGTTGCGGCACGGTATACTCTGTGCCTTCAAATTTCAGCGCATTCGCGCCGAAAGTGTTGGTTTTTAAAATATCACAGCCCGCGTCTACATAGGCTTTGTGGATTTCCCGAATGACTTCGGGGTGCGTGACATTCCAAATTTCGGGCAACTCCCCTGCCGCAAGACCGCGCACTTGCAACTGCGTGCCCATCGCGCCGTCAAACAACAGCATTTCCTTGCCGAAGCGTTCACGAAATCCCATTTCCCTCTTCCTTTCTATATGCGCAGTCCGTATTGTCGCACAGCGCACAACCGCGCTTGTCACAAAGTTCTGCTTCACGCGTTAAGCCGATAAACGCGGTTACGGATTTGGTCGGCAACATCAAACACGACTCCGTCAGCACAATCCCTGTGCGTTTCGTAATTTCCAACAACGAAAACAAATCCTTTTGCGCGGTCAATGCCATATCGCCGTACCCCGGCGAAAAACGCGGGCGCAAATACCAACCGTTTTCCTTTTCTTTGGCGGCAATTTCAGCGCAAACTGCATCGCAGTAACTTTCGGTTGCGGCGGCAAGCACCGCCTGTGCCACCGCGGCTTTGGCGCGGTCGGTCGCAGCGTAGCGGCGCAACAGCCTGTCCGCCCCCGCGCCGAGCGTTGCGGCAAACACCAAAACACGCGCGCAGGTGCGCAAATGGCGGCAGAGTTTTTCACTCTCAAACACCTTATCGCCGATTTGGACTTCCCGTTGTGACAAAAACGCAAGCGAAAATTCCCCATATATACTTTTCGGCTGTATTTCCGTTTGCATTGCGGTTTTTACTGCATCAATCAGGCGCAAAGTATCTCTGTCAGGCGTATTTTGCCGAAATCCCAAATAGCGCAAAACTTCTTTTTCGGATATTTCCATAGACTTTACCCTTTATTACAGCAGGTTTTTTTCGTCTTTTGCTTTTCCACCAAATAGGAAAGCGTAATCGAATCGACCGCTTCGTTAATCGCGTCTAATACATTTTGCCAAACCTCATAGGTCACGCAATCCGCGCAGTTTTCACAGCGGTGTTCGTCTTCAAGACACGAAACCGGTGCCAAACTCCCTTCGGTCACGCGCAAAATACCGCCGACGGTATAATTTTCGGGTGATTTTGTCAATTTATACCCACCCTGTTTGCCGCGTGTGCTTTCCACAAAACCCGCCGCAGACAGCAGTTTGATAATTTGTTCCAAATATTTTTCGGAAATCCCCTGCCTGTGCGCAACCGTTTTAATCGAAATATAGCCCTCGTCTGCATGCATGGCAAGGTCTAACATCAGCCGCAGTGCGTAGCGCCCTTTCGTTGAAATTTTCATGGTGTTCGCCCTCTTTTTTCTGCTTTTCAGTATATAGCATTTCCGTGTGAACTATAATAATACAAAAATAGTAGGAATTCAACCTGTTTTTCACAATTCCTTGACGAATGCGAAAAAAAAGTCTACTATTTAAGTGTGGCAAAAGCCGATTTGGAGGTACGCTTATGCGAATGCTTGACATTTTGGAACACAAGCGGTGTAAACAACAACTGACCGAAGAAGAAATTGCATTTTTTGTAAACGGGTTTACAAAAGGTGAAATCCCCGACTACCAAGCGTCGGCGCTGTTGATGGCGATTTGTTTAAACGGTATGACCGAGCGAGAAACCGCCGTTCTTACCGACCGTATGGCACATTCGGGCGATATGCTCGATTTGTCGGATTTAGGGGATACAACCGCCGACAAGCACTCCACGGGCGGCGTAGGCGACAAAACCACCTTAATCGTTGCGCCGATTTGCGCCGCGGCAGGCGT
>CAMGGF010000162.1 GCA_946055445.1 uncultured Ruminococcus sp.
GTAAGGGCGGCACGCCCGAGGCAAAAGTTGCGATTATGGAAAAATTCGGCTTTGATGACCCACAGGCGGCGGCAATCGTGGCATACCGTCTCGGGCAGTTGGCGGGGCTTGAAATCAAAAAGATTTTGGAAGAGCGCGACGAACTTTTACGCAAAATTGCGGAATATACGGAAATCCTCGGCTCACAAGAGCGCGTGCTTTCCATCGTGAAAACCGAACTTTCCGCCATCGGCGACAAATTTGCCGATGAACGCCGCACCGAAATTGTCAATGTCAGCGGCGAGGTGGATATTGAGGACTTAATCCCCGAGGAAACCTGTGTGTTCACCCTTACGAATATGGGCTACATCAAGCGTCAGCCTGTGGACACCTACCAAACCCAGCACCGCGGCGGCAAAGGCATTAAAGGTATGACGCGGCGTGAAGAGGACATTGCCGAAACGATGTTCACCTGCTCTTCGCACGATTATATTATGTTCTTTACTTCGCTCGGGCGCGTGTACCGCCTGAAAGGGTATGAAATTCCCGAGGGCAGTCGGTCGAGCAAGGGTATGAACATTGTCAACATTTTGCCGCTTGTGGCGGACGAAAAAGTCACAGCGATGATTCGCGTACCCGATTTCGGCGAGGAAACCGCCTATTTGTGTATGGTCACGAAAAACGGCGTAATTAAGCGCACGGAATTGGACGCATACAAAAACATTCGCAAAAGCGGTATTGCCGCCATCAATTTGGACGAGGGCGATGAACTTTGCTGGGTGAAACTGACCGACGGCAATCAGCAGTTGATGATTGCCACCAAAAAAGGTATGTGCATTTCCTTTAAAGAGGACGATGCGCGCTGTATCGGCAGAACGGCGCGCGGCGTGAAAGCCATCACGCTCGCGGACGGCGACTGTGTGGCGGGTATGTGCGTGCTTGACGGCAGTAAAAAGGTCTTAACCGTGTCCGAAACGGGCTACGGCAGACGGTCGGATATTTCCAACTACCGCGTGCAGTCCCGCGGCGGCAAAGGGCTTATCAACTACCACACCAAACAGTACGGCGATGTTGCCGCAATTACGATGGTTTCCGACGATGAAGATGTGATTTTGATAGCGTCCGACGGGATTATTATCCGTATTCACGCGGGCGACATCAGCGAATTTGCCCGTCCTTCAAAAGGCGTGCGCGTGATGCGTATTTCCGAGGGCGAGCGCGTGATGACGCTGTCGGTTACACCGCACGAAGAAGAAAAAGAGGACGCTGAACCGGAAGAAACCGCCGCGGCGGACGAGGCTGTTTCGGAAAATTCGGCAGAACCCACCCCCGAAGCATAAAAATTTTAAAATTCGTAACAAATAGAACCCTTTTTCGTGCTATATATTGTGGTAGCGGTCTTTTGATTGCCGAAAGACGGTGAAATACAACGGGCGCGTCTTTTACAGACGCGCCCGAGGCAGAAAAGAGAAGAAAGTATGGACAAGCAACAATATACGCCCGATTTCGCCGGGCAAACCGCCCCGCCTGAATCGGAAAATACGGCGCAAACCGCCCAAAATCCACAGAACAACGGGCAATATACCACGCGAAATCCTTACGGGCAAAACGGGTACGGGTACCCCCAAACACCGCCTTACGGCTACCCCCCCTACAGGCAGACGCCGCAATATACACAGCCCCCCTACGGGCAACCGCCGTATTACGGGCAGGGCGGGTATGCAGGTGCGCCGTACAGCGGTTACACCCAAACGCCGCCCGACCCGAATTTGCAAAAAAAGAAAGCGGAAAGCCGCGCTTTGCGTACAATGAGTATGGCACACGGGCTTTCGGTACTCGGCTTTTCGGTTTTGGCGTATGTGGTCGGCGCGTGTTTGGCATGGATTCCGGGTTTTCGCGCGGGATACGCGGGAAATATGCTGTTTCAAGAGGCGGTGGACGCCGCCTTTTCGCTGGTTATCATTTTTGTGCCGTTCTTTTTAAGTTACCTGTTCCAAAAAAAGCGCGGGCTCATACAAGACCTGCCGCTCGGTACGCCGAATGACGGCAAAGCGGCAATTTTGCTGGTATTCATCGGTGTTGCGTGCTGTATGGTAGCGAGTTACGGCACGGGCATACTGCTTTCTGTGGTGGAAGAACTATTCGGCATCACATTTACAATGCCCGAAAGCGACGCGGTTTACAACACCGTGCCGATGTTTTTACTCGGTGTTTTGGGCACAGCGGTGGTGCCGGCGTTTGTAGAGGAATTTGCCATACGCGGCGTGGTTTTTCAGCCGATGCGAAAATACGGCGAAAAATTCGCCATTGTGATGTCTGCGCTTGTGTTTGCGTTGATGCACGGCAATATGATGCAAATTCCCTTTGCGTTTATTGCGGGCATTGCCATCGCCTATGCCGTAACCGTAACCGGCTCGATGTGGGTGGGCATTGCCATTCATTTCTTAAACAATTTTATTTCTGTTTTGATGCAGACGGCAATCGACACCCTGCCCGACACGCAAGAGAATATTGTGCTTTTGGGTATTTTGGCGCTGGTATTTTCTTTGGGGATTGCGAGTTTGGTGCTTTACCTGAAAAACTATGCGCATCCGCCGCTTGCAAAAGGCAACGGTCTGCTTTCAAACGGCGAAAAGGCGAAAGCCTATATTTGCACGGTGCCGATGATTCTTGCGGCGATTTTGTTGCTGGTTGAAACGGCGCGGTATATTGAATTTTAATTTGCAGACGGAAAACGGACAATACTATGGATAAAACGGATTTTATGCGCCTTGCGCTGGACGCGGCGAAGCAAAGCGCCGCCGAGGACGAGGTGCCTGTCGGCGCGGTGATTGTACGCAACGGCGAGGTCGTCGCCGTGGGCAGAAACCGCCGCGAAACCGTAAAAGACGCGCTTTCCCACGCGGAAATCGAGGCCATTCGCACCGCCTGCGCGGTGTTGGGCGGCTGGCGGCTTTGGGAATGTGAAATGTATGTGACCTTGGAGCCGTGCCCGATGTGTGCGGGCGCGATTCTCAACGCGCGCATTCGCAAAGTGACTTTCGGTGCGTATGATAAAAAAAACGGGGCGCTTTCGAGCGTGATGCAAATGTACGAATACCCTTTTACGCACAAACCCGCTTACGAGGGCGGCGTGTTGGCGGACGAATGCGCCGCCGTGCTGTCGGATTTTTTTAAAGCATTAAGGGAAAAATAAAAAGGTGTCATCCTGAGCGAAGCGAAGGATCTCCGCTACCGCAAAACGAAATACAGCGAAACGAGATTCTTCGGCTACCGCCTCAGAATGACAAGAAATTTTGCGGGCAAACACCGCGTAGGGACGGACATCCTTGTCCGTCCGTAAAATCACATCAAAATTCATTGTAAAAAGGAGATACAAAATATGAGCGAAGGTTGTTCCGGGAACTGCAGTTCCTGTTCGTCAAACTGTGAAAAGAGAGATATGCGCCTGCCCGAAAACAAATACAGCACCGTGAAAAAGGTCATCGGCGTTGTCAGCGGCAAAGGCGGCGTGGGCAAAAGTTTGGTAACATCCCTGTTGGCGGTTGCGGCGCAGTCCGCAGGCAAACAGGCGGCGATTTTGGATGCCGATGTCACGGGACCGTCTATCCCCAAGGCGTTCGGGCTGCACGACCGCGCCGAGGGCAGTGAGGACGGGCTGTTCCCGATGCAGACCAAAACCGGTGTACGCGTGATGAGCGTCAATTTGCTTTTGGAAAAAGAGGACGCCCCCGTCATTTGGCGTGGCCCCGTCATTTCGGGTATGATTAACCAGTTTTGGCAGGAGGTCATTTGGGGCGATGTCGATTATATGTTTGTCGATATGCCGCCCGGCACGGGAGATGTGCCGCTGACCGTGTTCCAAAGCCTGCCCGTGGACGGCATTGTGATTGTCACCACCCCGCAGGATTTGGTGACGCTGATTGTCA
>CAMGGF010000163.1 GCA_946055445.1 uncultured Ruminococcus sp.
CACCGATATTGGGAAAACGATCAGATGCCAAATGCCACTTTCCGACATAAGCAGTTTCATAGCCTGCCTCATTGAAATAGGAAGCCAAAGGCTTTATGTTTTCGGGCAATGCAATGCCGTTAAAATAACAGCCACACTGCGTTGCGTACACCCCCGTCTGCAAACAGGCACGCGCGGGGCCGCACACGGGCTGACAGGTAAAAGAATTTTCAAACTGTACGCCCTCTTGCGCCAAAGCCATTAAATGCGGCGTCACGGTTTCATTGACGGTATCCCATCGTTGCTGGTCGCTGAAAAAGAAAATAATATTCGGTTGCATTTGGGTTTCCTCCGAACTGCATTTACTTATAAAGTATTATACTGTATTTATTTCACTATTGCAAGGACCGTGATTTCGGGCGGCGGTTGATTTTACGATTCAATTTTGTTAGAATAGACAAAACAGATAAAAGGAGAGTTTAAAATGCTTTTAAAACTGCGTCCTGCATTAAAGGATTATCTTTGGGGCGGCACCCGTTTAAAAACCGATTTCGGGTTTCAAACCGATTTAGATATTGTTGCGGAAGGCTGGATGCTTTCCTGCCACAAAGACGGCGAAAATATCATTGAAAACGGCAAATACGAAGGGAAAACGCTTTCCGATGTGATTGCTGCCGAGGGTAAGAAAATTCTCGGTACAAACGCGCAGAAATTTGACCGTTTTCCGATTTTAATTAAACTAATTGACGCGAAGAAAGATTTGTCGGTACAGGTGCACCCCGACAATGACTATGCACTGCGCGTAGAGGGCGAATACGGCAAAACGGAATGTTGGTATATTTTAGATTGCGACGAAGGCGCAGAACTGATTTACGGCTTTAAACAGGAGATTTCGAAAGAAGAGTTTAAACAGCGTATTGCCGACAACACATTTTTAGAGGTCGTCAACAAAGTTCCCGTGCATAGAGGCGATTTGTTTTTCATTGACGCAGGCACACTGCACGCCATCGGCGGCGGTATTTTGCTTGCGGAAATCCAGCAAAATTCAAACACAACTTACCGCGTTTACGATTACGGCAGATTGGGTGCGGACGGCAAGCCCCGTCCCCTGCACACCGAAAAAGCAGTCGATGTGACAAACTGCGTACCGCCGGCACACGACATCACGCCCGAAGGGGAAAAGATTGTCTGTGACGGTAACACGAAACAACTTTTAACAAAATGCGACCTGTTTACCGTTTCGAGTGTAGAAGTTTCCTGTGCATACAGCGGCACAGCAGACAGTTCTTCCTTTGTCTCCGTACTCTGCACGGCAGGCAGCGGCGAAATTGCCTGCGGTGCGGAAACTTTCTCGATTCAAAAAGGTGACAGTTTCTTCCTTGCGGCAAACAGCGGAGATTACACCGTTACAGGCAATGTAACGCTGGTGGAAACGAGGGTATAAAAATGATTTTTCGACACAGACTGAAACGGGTTTTGCTTCTGCTTTGCGCCGCCGTTTTGCTCGGGGTGATATGTCTCGGCACGATTAACGCCATTGTTCTCGGAAAATCCAAGCCGTACATTTTAGAACAAAGCAAAACTGCCGAATTGCAAGACATAGATTGCATTTTGGTCTTGGGCTGTGCGGTTTGGAATAATCAAACTTTAAGTCCGATGCTCGAAGACCGTGTCAAAACAGGGCTTGCCCTTTTTGAAAGCGGCGTTTCCGACCGTCTTTTGTTAAGTGGAGACCACGGCAGAGAAAACTATGACGAAGTCAATCATATGAAGCAATACTGCGTAGATAAGGGCGTTGATCCCGATGTTGTTTTTTTGGACCACGCGGGTTTTTCCACCTATGAATCGATGTACCGTGCCAAATCGATTTTCGGCGTAAAAAAGATTGTGATTGTCACGCAAGGCTATCACCTATACCGTGCGGTTTATATTGCGCGTGCCTTGGGGATTGACGCTTACGGCGTCGCGGCGGATTTGCAAGACTATTCGCTTATAACCGATATAAAAAACGGTCTTAGAGAATCGTTAGCGCGTGTAAAAGATTTCGCCACTTGTATTTTGCAACCCGAGCCCACATATCTCGGTGAAACCATCCCGATTGACGGCTCTGCAAAACTGACAGACGATAAGGAGTATGTATAAATTCAAATGCAAAGAACCTACAAGAGCACAACCGTGGCTTGTTATATCGGCTACTTTGTGCAGGCTATTATTAACAATCTCTCTCCGATTTTATTTATTATTTACCGTGAACAACTCGGTATTTCCTTAAATGCAATCGGCAGTTTAATATTGATTAACTTTTTATCCCAAACCGTTGTGGATATTGTATCCGTGAAAGTTGTTGACCGTATCGGATACCGCAAAATAATTTTAGCGTCGCACTCTTGCGCCGCTGTCGGACTTTTTTTGCTCGGTATATTACCGCGTGTGCTACCCGCTTTTTTAGGGCTGACCATTGCTACCGTCATTTCCGCACTCGGCAGCGGTATGATTGAGGTCACGATAAGCCCGATTGTTGATGCAATTCCCAGCGACCGCAAACAAGCAGACATGAGTTTACTGCACTCTTTTTACTGTTGGGGGCAGATGGCGGTCGTTGCGTTCTCCACGCTGTTTATCCACTTACTCGGTGAACGGTTTTGGTATGTTTTGCCGATACTTTGGGCGCTTGTGCCATTTGGAAATCTCATAAACTTCTCTACACTTCCTTTCCCCAAAACCCTGCAAGCCAATGAAAAAACACCCGTCCGCAAGTTGCTGACTTCCCGAAATTTCATCATTGCAATGGTTTTAATGTTCTGTGCGGGGGCTTCGGAACTCGCAATGTCGCAGTGGTCTTCCTATTTCGCAGAAGCGGGTTTAGGCGTCGGAAAATTTATGGGTGATTTATTGGGCCCGTGTCTGTTTGCCGTTTTTATGGGTGCAGGCAGACTGCTGTATGGGCTGTACGGCCACAAAATCGATTTAAAAAAGGCCTTATATTACTGTGCCGCACTGTGCATTGCCTGCTATACCGTTACTGCCGCCTCGCCGAAACCGCTGTTATCTTTGTTCGGCTGTGCGCTGACGGGGCTTTCCATCAGTCTGTTTTGGCCCGGAACATTCAGTTTGGTTTCCTCCCTCTACCCAAAAGGCGGTGCTGCAATGTTCGGCATACTTGCAATTTTGGGCGACATCGGCTGCGCATTAGGGCCATCAATGGTAAGTTATATTTCCACTGCGGCGCAAACGGCAAATGAAACACTTACCGACGGCGACGCGTTAAAAATAGGGTTGGGGTTCGGTAATATTTTCCCTGTTCTGATTATTCTCGGGCTTTTGCTTTTAAAAAATATGAAAAAGCCGGTTGACAAAGAACCCGTATAAGCATATAATACAAATACAAATTAACAGCTGTCTTCAAGGCGGGGTGAAAGTCCCCACCGGTGGTAAAAGTCCACAAGCGTTTTGCTGATTGGGTGCAATTCCCAAACCGACGGTATAGTCCGGATGAAAGAAGATGTATGTTCTATACACCTGCGCCTCGTAAGATTTTCTTACGGGGCTTTTTGTTTGACAGCCGTATTTGCAATATTTTTGAAAGGCGTAATGTCAAATGGAAAACACAGCAACAACCACGAAGAAAAAAAGCAAAATCTATTCCCCACAAAAAATTCGCAAATTAACCGTCACCGCCATTTTGGCCGCTATCTCCGCTGTTATAATGTTTTTGGATTTCAGTGTACCGTTTATGCCCGGCTTTATTAAAATGGATGTGTCGGATATGCCCGCGCTGATTGCCACTTTCGCATTCGGTCCGTTAAGCGGTCTAGGCGTTTGCTTGATTAAAAACCTGATCAATCTGTTCACTACAACCACCGGCGGC
>CAMGGF010000164.1 GCA_946055445.1 uncultured Ruminococcus sp.
GCCTGCCGAATTTCGGGGTTCGGGTACGGGCAGGTCGGGAAATTGCCGTCGGGCAGTTCCTGCTCGGGCACAACGGTCACATCGCGAATACCGATGCGCTTTAAAATCTCGCGCACATGCAGATTGCCCGTGCCGTTCAGCGGGGTGTAAATCACAGACAAATCCGAGGTTTTGCAAACTGCGGGGTTCACCTGTGCTTTCAAAACTTCCTCGTAAAAGCCCTCAAAGACATCTCTTTCAATATAACGGATTTTGCCCTCTGCCAGCGCTTCGTCAAAATCCATGGTTTTAACGCCCGTGAACATATCCACCTTTTGAATGTAGGCGTAAGTCTTTGCCGCCGCCGCGTCGGTCATTTGGTAACCGTTGGGGTCATAGCACTTGTAGCCATTGTATTTCGAGGGGTTGTGGCTCGCGGTGATAATGATACCCGAACTGCATTTTAATGCGCGCACCGCGTAAGAGAGCATCGGGGTGGGCACGAGTTCGGGATACAAATACACTTGTACGCCGTTTGCCGCCAGCACGCACGCCGCCGAACGCGCAAACACATCGGATTTAATGCGTGAATCGTAGGCAATGGCAATCGAAGGATTCTCAAAATCCTCGTTCAAATAATCGGCAAGCCCCTGCGTTGCCTGATTGACGGTGTAGATATTCATACGGTTTGTGCCCGCGCCGATAACCCCGCGCAAGCCCGCCGTACCAAATTCGAGATTTTTGTAGAAACGGTCGAGGATTTCGTCCTCATTCCCCTTTACGCTTTCGAGTTCCGGCAGTAAGTCTGCGTCCGCCGTTGCTTTTTCGCACCAAAGCGCATATAAACTATGTATATCGTTCATTGAAAAGCCTCCTGCTCTTTTTGAGAAATTACATTTATAGGAATTATACTACAAAACCGCACACAGTGCAATCAAAAACTGTCGATTGCAGGAATTCTTAAAATGTGGTAAAATGCATTCGGTTATGAAAATACACAGGGGTGATTTTGTGTTTGCAAGCGTCAACAGCGTTGGACTGTTCGGATTAGAGGCATACACCGTTTCGGTCGAGGCAGACCTTTCGGGCGGTATGCCGCGGTTTGATATGGTGGGTCTGCCCGATGCGGCCGTATCGGAAAGCCGCGAGCGCGTGCGTTCTGCCATTCGCAACAGCGGGTTGGATTTCCCCGTTTCGCGCGTGACCATCAATTTAGCACCTGCCGACATTCGCAAAGAGGGCCCGATTTACGACCTGCCTGTGCTTGTAGCCGTGCTCAAAGCCACGGGGCAGTTAAAATGCAATACCGACACACGGGCATTTATCGGTGAACTTTCTTTAAACGGCGAAGTGCGGCACATCAACGGTGTTTTACCGATGGTCATACAGGCGCGCAAGGCGGGATTTGCGGAAATCTATATCCCCCACGCCAATCTCGCAGAGGGCGCGGTGGTTGCAGGCATTGCCGTGTACCCCGTCAAAACCGTTGCGCAGTTACTTGCGCATTTGCGCGGTGAAGAAAAACTCTCCCCCGTCACCGCCGCAGATTATACCGAAACCACTTTGCCGCCCGACCTGCCTGATTTTGCCGATGTCAAGGGTCAGCACGAGGCAAAGCGCGCGTTAGAGGTTGCCGCCGCAGGCGGACACAATGTGATGATGATTGGCCCGCCGGGCTCGGGCAAAAGTATGCTCGCAAAGCGCATTCCCTCGATTTTACCCGATATGACATTTGAAGAGGCACTTGAAACCACCAACATTTATTCCGTCGCAGGCGCGCTGCCGCCCGAGGTTTCTTTAATCAAAGTGCGCCCGTTCCGTTCGCCGCACCACACCGTTTCCCCCGCGGGACTTTCCGGCGGCGGCACCGTGCCGCGTCCGGGCGAAATTTCGCTGGCGCACAACGGCGTATTGTTTTTGGACGAACTGCCCGAATTTTCACGCACGGCAATGGAAATTATGCGCCAGCCCATTGAGGACGGCAAAATCACGATTGCGCGTGTGGCGGCAACCTTTTCGTACCCGTGTTCGGTGATGCTTGTGTGCGCGATGAACCCTTGCCCATGCGGCTTTTTCGGGCACCCGACGCGCCACTGCACCTGTCCTGCGGGCGCACCGCAACGCTATCTTTCACGCGTGTCGGGGCCGCTTTTGGACCGTTTGGATATTCACATTGAAGTGCCGCCCGTGGATTTCCAAGACCTTTCCAAAACTGCAAAAGAGGAGTCCTCGGCGGCGATTAAAGCGCGTGTAGACCGCGCACGGGAAATGCAGCAAAAAAGGCTTTTAGGTTCAGGGGTTACCTGCAACGCCAAAATGGACGCGGCACTCACCCGAAAATTCTGCACCCCAACGCCCGCCGCATCGGCGATGCTCAAAACCGCCTTTGAAAAACTCGGTCTTTCGGCGCGTGCCTATGACAAAGTTTTGCGTGTCGCGCGCACCATTGCAGACTTGGACGGCGCAGAACAAATTGATGTGCCGCACATTGCCGAAGCCGTGCAATACCGCAGTTTGGACCGAAAGTTTTGGAAGGGCTGACGCTTACAAAATCCGTGTTTTTTCGTTGACATCACGCACGGGGTATTGTATAATATTTTTTGTATTGTTAAATTGCTTTGCGCAGTCTTGCAAAGCATATTTTAAGGAGGAACCATAGAATGGTTAAAGCAATTGTCGGCGCAAACTGGGGCGACGAGGGCAAAGGCAAAATCACCGATATGTTCGCGGAAAAGGCGGATATTATCATTCGTTTTCAGGGCGGTGCGAACGCCGGCCACACCATCATCAACGAAAAAGGGCGTTTTGCATTTCACTTAATGCCCAGCGGCGTCTGCTATGACCACACCACCTGCATTATCGGCAACGGCGTTGCGCTGGACATCAACAAATTCTGCAAAGAATTGGAAGATGTGAAAAAAGCGGGGTTAAATCCGAAGTTATTGGTTTCGGACCGCGCGCAGATTTTAATGCCGTACCACATTTTGTTTGATTCGTATGAAGAAGAACGCTTGGGCAAAAACGCGTTCGGCTCCACCAAAAGCGGTATTGCACCGTTTTTCAGCGACAAATACGCAAAAATCGGTATTCAGGTCAACGAACTGTTTGACGATGAAACCTTAAAAGCAAAGTTAGACAATATTTGCACGCTCAAAAATCTGACGCTCAAATATGTGTATGACAAACCCTTACTTGACAAAGACGAGTTGTTCGCCACCTGCGTAAAATACAGAGAAATGATTGCCCCCTATGTTTGCGACACCCACGCCTATTTGCAAAACGCGTTGGCAGAGGGCAAAGAAATTCTGTTAGAGGGGCAACTCGGCACCTTAAAAGACCCCGATTTCGGCATTTACCCGATGGTTACCTCCTCCTCTACCCTTGCGGGCTACGGCGCAGTGGGCGCGGGCATTCCGCCCCACAAAATTGAGGATATTATTGTCGTCACAAAGGCATATTCTTCCGCTGTGGGCGCAGGCGAATTTGTTTCGGAAATTCTCGACGAGGACGAAGCACAGGAATTGCGTATTCACGGCGGCGACAAAGGCGAATTCGGCGCAACTACGGGCAGACCGCGCAGAGTCGGCTGGTTTGACTGCGTGGCAACCCGCTACGGCATTGAATGTCAAGGTGCGACAAAGGTTGTTATGACCGCGCTCGACTGCCTGTCTTACTTGGAAGAAATCAAGGTTTGCACAGGCTACGAGGTGGACGGCAAAATCATCAAAGATTTCCCCACCACCCCGACCTTGAAAAAATGCAAACCCGTTTTGACCACCCTCAAAGGCTGGCATTGCGACATCAAGGGCATTCGCGACTACAATCAGTTGCCGAAAGAAGCCCGTGA
>CAMGGF010000165.1 GCA_946055445.1 uncultured Ruminococcus sp.
CGGTTTTTATGAAGTCTATTCTTTTTTCTGTTGCACTTGATATTATAATCCGCCTAACCCGCCCCTACAACGGGGCGCCGAGTCGACGCCCCCTACGCTCGTGTTCCATTTTAAGCATAAGGGGCGAACTGTGTTCGTCCGCTTGCGTGATTTCATTGCATATTGAAAAAATTTGTAATATAATTGGTGCAAAGAGGACAGCACAAAAAAGTATTTTACAAGATTGCGGCACGATACGCAGAATACTTATCTCCTCTATCAACGCCGCAAAGGAGAATGCAAAATGCGTGAAAACAGTTGCTATACATATTTCCGAATTATAGGAGATTTTGACCCAAATAGTATCACCGAGAAGTTATGCTTGCAACCAAACAACTTTTGGAAAATCGGAGATAAGCGCCCAGACGGAACAACCTATGATTTTGCCTCATGGGAATTCGGCTACTGTGACAACTACGATGTTATTGCAGAAAACCAAATGCATACGACTATTTCAAATCTTCTCGACAAAGTGGATTTACTGAATGAAATCAGAAAGCAATTTGATGTAACATTTACTTTGGAAATCGTTCCCACAGTATATGTCGGGAATCCGACGCCCTGTTTGGCACCTTCTATGACTGTGATAGATTTCTGTCATGCGACCAGAACACAGATGGATATTGATTTGTATGTGATGCGCAAATGAGTGGATTTACACTGTTTTGAGTTGAAAAATCAGCATTGACACAACCGCAAAATTATGGTTTCCTATTCTTATAAAAGCACGCAGGAGGAAAACAACTATGCAAATCATTCGCGCGGCGGATTTCGGCATTGTGCCGAACACGGAGATTGCCGAGAACCTTATAAAACTGTTTGCCCACGCGAAAGCGACAGACGGCGAAAAAACCGTGCTGTTTGATGCGGGCACATATTCCATAGACAGCGCAAAATGCGAGAAAAAAATGCTCTATATTACAAACACTGTCGGGGACGAGGAGTTTGAAGACGGCGAAACGCCCCACAAAAATGCCGTGCCGTTTTATTTAGAAGGAATTTCCGACTTGACCGTAGACGGCGGCGGCGCGGTATTCGTCATAGACGGCAAGGTGACGAATATCGCTGTTGAAAACTGCAAAAACATTACTTTGGAAAATATGGAAATTCGCCACAGTCACCCCGATATGCACGAATTGCAAGTGGTAAGCAAGCGGTTGTTTCACATTGATTTTGCCATTGACCGGGATACACACTACACCGTAGAAAACGGAAATCTGTATTTTTACGGCAAAGATTACCGCGTGCGCGCGGACAAAAACGCCGTAAACGCGTGGTGGATTGGGCTTATCCGCAAAGCCACGCCCGACAAAGTCAAACGCGTGCGCCATCCGCTGTTCGGCGTGCGCAAAACAGCGGATTTGGGGAACGGTAAGGTGCGGGCGCACTTTTTAAACACCGCGCAGTTTAAAATCGGCGATTGCTTTTATATTTACGATGTGCGCCGTCAATTCGCGGGGATTTTTGCAAACCGTTCGGAAAATGTTACGCTTCGCAATATCAAGCAACGGTTTAATTATTCCCTCGCATTTGTCGCACAGGACTGCGAAAACATTACCGCAGAAAGCGTGGATTTTGCCCCCGAACAGGGAAGCACACGCAAACTGGCATCGGTCGCCGACTTTATGCAAATTTGTATGTGTCGCGGCAAAGTGCGCGTGACGGACAGTTATTTTGACGGCGCGGGCGATGACACACTAAATGTGCACGGCATTCACTTTAAAATCACGAAAAAAGAGGGCAACACCCTGACCGTTCGGTTTATGCACCCGCAGTCGCACGGATTTAACCCCTTGCGCGTCGGGGATACTTTGGCGTTTATCGACCCCCATACCCTGTTGGAAGACGGGCAAACAAATATTGTGCAATCGGAACTTGTAAACGAATACGAGATTTGCTTGCAGGTTGAAAATGCAGAAAAAGCGGTTGTCGGCGCGGTTGTGGAAGATATCAGCGCCTGTCCTGATTTGGAATTCTGCAACAACAAAATGACGCGCATTATCACACGCGGATTGCTGATTACCACGCGCGGCAAGGTAACCGTAGAAAACAACCGTTTTGTAAGTACCACAATGAGCGGGATTTTACTGTCGGACGATGCAAAAAGTTGGTATGAAAGCGGTATGTGCCGCGATGTGACGATACGAAACAATACTTTCGATTACTGCGGCGGCACACCGATTTTAATTTGGCCTGAAAACAGCCGCCACGCGGGCGCGGTGCATCAAAATATCAAAATTGCGGACAATGTGTTCCCGCATTTTAAAGGGGCTTGCATTCGCGCAAAATCCACCGATGGGCTGTTGGTGAACGGCAACCGTTTTGACGGAAAATGCCTTTTGCAAACCAAAGATTGCACCGATGTGGTATCGGAATAATTTGTTATGATTTACAAATCGGCAAAGTTCTGTTTGTGGACTTTGCCGATTTTTTATGCTTTGTATTGACTTTTTATCGGGTTGGTTGTATGGTTAGTTATAGAAGTAACTAACCTATTTTTTTTACAGGAAAACGAAAATCAGCAAATCGGAAAGGAGGAAGATGCTGTGCTGTTTCATTTTTCGGGTGACAAGCCCATTTATCTGCAAATTGCCGAGCAGTTGGAGGACGCGATTTTTACGGGAGTATACCCTGAGGAAACACAAGTCCCTTCCACAACCGAAATTGCCGCCGCAGAGCGCATCAATCCCGCCACGGTATTAAAGGGAATCAATCTGTTGGTAGAGCAATCCCTGCTTTACAAAAAGCGCGGCATCGGTATGTTTGTCAAAGCGGGCGCAACCGAACAAATTCGGGAAAAGCGTCAGCGGGAATTTGCAAATCAATTCATTACACCGCTGCTCAAAGAAGCAGAAAAATTAGGGATTTCCGACGCGGAAATCTGTAAATTGATTGAAAAGGGGTATAAACATGAGTCTTGAAATGCAACACTTAAACAAATTTTACGGCAAAACGCAGGCGCTAAACGATGTCACCGTCACCTTTGAATCGGAGAAAATCTACGGTCTGTTGGGGCGCAACGGCGCGGGCAAAACCACGCTGTTGAACCTGATTGCCAACCGCATTTTCACGCCGTACGGCAATATTTTGCTGGACGGCGAAGAAATCGAGGAAAACGACAAAGCGCTGTCCAAACTGTTTTTGGTCAACAGCGACAACCTCTATCCGAAGCATATGACGGTGGAAAAAGCGTTTCGGCTGACAAAGAGTTTTTATAAGGAATTTGACCTCGAAAAAGCAACCGACTTTGCAAAGCAGTTCGCGCTCCACACTTCTGCGCGCATCGGCGCGCTTTCGACGGGCTACCAAACCATTTTCAAGGATATTTTGGCGCTGAGTATGGATTTGCCGTACATTTTAATGGACGAACCCGCTTTGGGGCTCGACGCCAACCACCGCGAGTTGTTATATCGTCTGTTGGTGACGGAATACGCCGAAAAACCGCGCACCTATATTCTTTCCACCCACTTAATTGACGAAATCGCAACTGTCATTGAAAATGTGGTGATTTTGGACGAGGGCAAAATTTTGGCGGACGAAACCTGCGAAGCGTTACTTTCGCGCGGGTACACCGCGACAGGACCGAAAGCGCAGATTGAAGCGTTCGCCGCCGATAAAACCGTGATTGGGCAGACGCAACTCGGTGCATTTGTGTCGGTCAATATTTTGGACGAAAGCGGGCGCACGAACACCGTGCCCGAAGGCATAGATATTACGCCGCTGGATTTACAAAAACTGTTTGTTGCCATGACCGGCGGCAC
>CAMGGF010000166.1 GCA_946055445.1 uncultured Ruminococcus sp.
GTCACATCGTCATTGCAAAGCGCCGCCTCTACCGTGCCCGCATAGCGGAATGCACCGACCTTATGGCAGGAAGTGCAGGCGTTATACAAATGCGTCACATCGCTGTACCCGTTTCGGAACGCGGTTTGCGCCATATCGTAGTCCGCTGTGGAGTGCGCGACCGACGCGACCGCCCCGTGCGCGCGAATGGCTTTGCCGAGCGCAAGTCCGCCGTCGATTTCAGGCGCGGCGCCGACCATTTTGATACCGTCCCAATACGAAAGCAAATCTTCATAATCGTGTTCGGCGGGCGACAAAATATTTTCGGGACTTTGCGCGCCGCACATCTTCGGCGATAAAAACGGTCCTTCCAAATGCACACCGAGAATGTGTATTTTGTCTGTTGCGCTTTGCGCCGCACGAATCCCGTCTATGGCGGTTTTCAACTGCGCAATCGGCGCGGCAAGTGTGGTCGGCAAAATGGAAGTTGTGCCGTATTTCGCGTGCGCTTCGCACATTTTCACAACCGCGTCTTTTCCGCCCATTGCGGAATATCCGCCGCCGCCGTGCACATGCAAATCGATAAATCCGGGAGAAAGGTACTGCCCGCCGCCGTCAATCACTTCTGCCGTGTTCGGCACAGCAATGTGTTTGGCGATTTCAGTGATTTTGCCGTTTTCCACCGCAACCTCGGCAGAAAAAATTTCAGTTTCGCCGATAACCTGCACATTTTTAAAAATCAACATAACGCAAAACACCTCACGCTTATAAATTCGCTGTCCAACAGGCAATTTCGCCGTTGTCCGTAATGTCGGCAAGCCCGTAAGCGCCCTGCCGAATACTGCCCGGACACAGGTAATACACGCCGTCGATATAGTCCACCTTCGGAATATGCGTGTGCCCGTACAGCACCAAATCCGCCTGTTTTTCTTTTGCGGCTTCTTCTAACATCTGCAAGCCGTATTTGACCTGCCGCGTGTGCCCGTGCAAAGCGAAAATCCGCTTGCCGCCCAAAAGCACAAGTTCTTCTTTCGGCAAGGTGGAGTACATATCGCAGTTGCCGCAAACCGCCGTTACTTTCTTATGGATTAGTTCTTTGGAAACCGTGTTGGTGTAAAAATCGTCTTCTCCGTCCCCGAGAAAAAACACCGCGTCTGCCTCGGGGTGTAGACGAATTGCCGCCGCAAGCGACAGATAATCGCGGTGCGCGTCTGAAAGAATTAATAAGCGAATCATATTTTACGCCTCATTTTCATACTGTAAAGTAAGTATATCAAATTTACGAGGTGTTTGCAATGCAGGACAACGGCTTTTTAGACAAATTGGTTGCGGATTTACGCAAAAAGACCACAAAAAAAGAGGCGGAGGACTATTTGAAGTCGCAACTTTCGCCCGCGCAAAGCGAAAAACTGGAAAAGGTGTTGCACGATGAAAACGCCGCGCGCGAACTGCTTTCCACGCCGCAGGCGCAAAGTCTTTTGAAAAAATTGATGGGGGAAGACAATGGACAGCATCAGTGAATTGCTTTCTTCGGTAAGCCCCGAGGAATTGGAACGGTTAAAAGGTGTGGCGCAAAGTTTGATTTCGTCAAACGGGAACAGCGACACAGCCGCATCGTCGAAAAAAGAAAGCGGCGACGCGGCACTCGGCGGCATTTCATCTTTGTTCGGCGGCGAAACGGCAAAAATGCTTGCCTCGGTGGCGAAAGCGTTAAATCAAGACGATGACCGTACCAAATTTATTGCCGCCTTAAAGCCACTGCTGTCGGAAGAACGGCGACAGCGCGCAGACGAAGCCATGCGCTTTTTGCGGTTGATGGACGCCCTGCCGCTTTTGAAAGGACTGTTTTGATATGCGCGAATACACCTATGACGAATTGCAGCAAATGCAGGAAAAAGCGCTCGAACGCGTGCGAAATATGCAAATGTATTCGAAAAGCGCGGTAGAGGGCACAAACGCGCAGACGGTACAGGGGGGCACGGGGCAAAGCGCGGTGCATACGCCGCAAACGCGTACCGCGCGCGAAGAAGCCCCGTCTGCCGCGCCGCACAAGCAAAGCGGCAGAATAAAAATGCCCCTCAACCTGCCCGAAGAACGCGACCTTGTATATCCGAGTTTTAAAGAGCATTTTGCACCCGAAACGAAAAAGGCAAAACAGCAAACCGAACAAAAAAACAAGGCAAATTTGTTGGACACCGTCTTGCAACAGCCGGACGAGGCAATGCTGTTTTCCTTGCTGTTGCTTTTAAAGTCCGAGGGCGCAGATGAAGCGCTGATGATGGCGCTTTTGTATATTATGTCATAGAAAAAGCCGACGGGTAAGCACTCGTCGGCTTTGTTTAAGCCCTTGCAAATTGCGGTAGAATATAGTATACTGAACAAAACAGAAAAAACCATTGTGTGCTGTATTTTCTAAAAAAGGAAGTGTTGTTTTGGACCCGATCAATGTGGATTTCACCGGCGGCAAAAAAGATGACGGCAAAAGTACGGTGGCGGATATTTTTATCCCACCCGAGCACGCCGGCAGAAAAATTGCGGTGAACATTATTTTAACCGGCATTTTGGGCGCGGTGCTGTATTATTTGATGTTGCCGGCGCTCAACTTTAAGGCGCTGGAACTGTATATGTATATCGCATTTGTGCTGTTTATTTATTTGGTGCTGACGGTGCTTTCCGTCAGATTGCCGATACAGCCCGAATACGGCCCCTATGTGCGTCGCCGCGCGCGCGTGCCGATGCTTTTGGTGGCGGTGCTTGTGGTTGTGGGCGTGGTCGGCTACCTTTGCGGCGCAACCTTTTTCCGTGCGCAGTCTTACAGCAAACTGATTACCGTGGAAGAGGGCAATTTTGCCGAAGATGTAGCGGAAATCGACTTTTCAAGCGTACCGCGGTTGGACGCGGCATCGGCAACGAATATTGCGACGCGTACGCTCGGCAAACTGTCCGACTATGTTTCGCAGTTTGTGGTTTCCGACTACTCCACGCAAATCAACTACCAAGGGAAGCCGGTTCGCGTAAATACCCTTGCTTACGGGGATGTTATTAAATGGATTAAAAATACCCGTGAGGGTTTGCCCGCCTACATCATTGTGGATATGACCACCCAAGAGGGCACAGCCATTCCTTTGGAAAACGGTATGCGCTACAGCCCCGCAGAGCACTTTAACCGCTATTTAATGCGCCATTTGCGTTTCCAATATCCGACATTGATGTTTGATTCGCCGAGTTTTGAAATTGATGAAAACGGCGCGCCGTATTGGGTGGTGCCGGTGCTCGACAAAACTATCGGGCTGTTCGGCGGCACCGATGTCATCGGCGCGGCGGTTGTGAATGCGGTGACGGGCGAGTCGGTGCTGGTTTCCACTTCCCTTACGGGCGAAACCAAACTGCCGACCGACAATTTCGTGACGGACGAAGAATGGCAGTGGATTGACCGCGTATATACGGCGAACATTTTGGACGCGCAGTACAATTATTACGGCAAACTGTCGGGCGGGTTTATTAACTCGCTTTTGGGGCAAGAGGGCGTTAAGGTCACCAGCAATGGCTACAACTATTTGGCGCTCAATGACGACGTGTATATGTATACAGGCGTAACCTCCATTACCTCCGACCAGTCGATTATCGGCTTTGTGCTTTTAAATCAGCGTACCAAAGAGGCGAAGTATTACCCGATGTCGGGGGCATTGGAGCGTGCGGCACAGGATTCGGCACAGGGTGCGGTACAGCAGTATGCCTACCGTGCAACCTTCCCGTTGCTTCTCAACATCAGCGGCGAGCCGACCTA
>CAMGGF010000167.1 GCA_946055445.1 uncultured Ruminococcus sp.
ACGCACGATTTCTAATGCGTGCGCGTAGGGAACGGTCTTGACCGTTCCGTAAAATTACAGCAAAATTCGCGGGCGAACACAGTTCGCCCCTCGCCTTACCCATAAATATATAAAAAGGTGATAATATGGATTTTCGACCGATGCGCCGCACGACGCGGCAAGTAGATGGCAAAACCGCCGAAATATTTTTAACACGCGCGCCCTACGGCGTGCTTTCCGTAACGGGCGACGGCGGCTATCCGTATGCTGTGCCGCTTAATTTTGTATACACAGACGGCTGTATTTATTTTCACTGTGCAAAAGCAGGGCACAAAATTGACGCCATACAGAAAGACAGCCGCGTTTGCTTTTGCGCCGTACCGCGAGCGGAGATTGCGCCGTCGGAATACACCACACACTTTGAAAGCGTGACGGCGTTTGGGCGGGCGCATATCGTAACCGACGAAGCGGAAATGCACCGTGCCGCCGTATTGCTTTGCGAAAAACACGCGTGTGGGACGGTGGCGGAAACCGAGGCGGAATACGAACGGTTTGCAAATGCCCTTTGCATTGCTAAAATTGAAATCGAGTATTTGACCGCCAAAAGCAATTTCCCGTCTTCGAATAAATAGGACGCAGTGCAAAATCTTTTGAAAGAGATTCTTCGCCTATCGGCTCAGAATGACAATCGGGCGGGCGAACACAGTTCGCCCCTACAACCCGTAGGGAACAACCTTAGTGTTGTTCCGCAAAATAACAGCAAGATTCACGGGCGACAAGTGAATCGCCCCTACAACCGTAGGGAACAACCGAAGACGCGTTCCGTAAAACACCATAAAAATCCACGGGGCGCCGAGTTACGGCTACGCCATTACCCCTTTGTCGCTGCGCGACATTTCCCCTAACAGGGGAATCACATCGCCCCCTACAAACACAAATAAAAATTTACATTGTGCATACCCGCGAAACCCTGCTGTTTCCGCGGGTTTTTGATTTTTTTGTTGTGATACTTAAAAAAATGTGCTATACTGTTTATACTTATATCTATGCCCATTTTTACGGCGTAGACGGTAAGGCTTGATTTTACCATAAACGGGGCGAGAATTTGGCGATTTTAAAGGATGTAAAACGGTTGGTCGTGAAGGTGGGCACTTCCACTTTGACTTACGATACAGGCAAAACGAATATTCGGCGTATGCACAAATTGGTTTCGGTGCTTTCCGACATTGTCAATTCCGGCATTGAGGTTGCGTTGGTTACTTCGGGGGCAATCGGCGTGGGCGTCGGCAAATTGGGGTTGCGTGAGCGCCCGAGCGACACCCCGGGCAGACAGGCGGCGGCAACCGTCGGGCAGTGCGAACTGATGTTTATGTATGACAAACTGTTCGGAGAATACGGCCACACCGTCGGGCAACTTTTGATGACCAAAAGCGATGTGGATAATCCCGAACGCCGCGAAAATCTCACCAACGCGTTTCTAAAGATTTTTGAATTCGGCGCCATTCCGATTATCAATGAAAATGACTCGGTTGCCGTTGAGGAAATCGTCTACGGCGACAATGACAGCCTTTCCGCGATTGTCGCAAAACTCATCGGTGCGGACGCGCTGATTATTTTGACCGATATTGACGGGCTGTATGACGCCAATCCCTTGGAAGACGAAACCGCGCGGCTAATCCCGGAGGTGCGCGAAATCACCGAGGATTTACTTGCGGCGGCAGGCGGGCACGGTTCGCGCTTTTCCACGGGCGGTATGGTCACAAAACTCCACGCCGCGCAAATTGCCACCGAGGCGGGGATTGATGTGATTGTGATGAACGGCTCTGCGCCCGAGGAGATTTATAAGGCGCTGGACGGCAAACAGGTCGGCACATTCTTTGTCGGCAAAAAATAATTTTAAAATTACGGTGAACCCTATGACTGTATTGGAACAACTTGGACTCCGCGCCAAAACGGCGGCGCGGGTGCTTGCCACGGCAAGCACGGCCGAAAAAAACGATGCACTCTTAAAAATAGCGGACGCATTATTGCAAAACACCGCATATATATTAGAAGAAAATCAAAAAGATTTGGAAAACGGCAGAAAAAACGGGCTGTCCGATGCGTTGCTTGACCGCTTGGCGCTGTCCGACGCGCGCATTGCGGGTATGGCGGAAGGTGTGCGCGCCGTTGCCCGTTTACAAGACCCCGTGGGCGCGGTGCTTTGTGAAACCGCACGCCCGAACGGCTTGAAAATCCAAAAAGTGACCGTGCCGCTGGGCGTCATCGGTGTGATTTTTGAGGCGCGTCCGAATGTGACGAGCGATGCCGCGTCCCTTTGCTTAAAGGCGGGCAACGCCGTGATTTTGCGCGGCGGCAAAGAGGCCATTTGCTCGAATACCGCCATTGCTGCGGTTATGCGGGGCGCATTGGAACAGTCCGCACTGCCTGCCGACTGTGTGCAGTTGGTGGCGGACACCTCGCGCGAAAGCGCAACGGCAATGATGCGATTAAACAGGTATATCGATGTGCTCATTCCGCGCGGCGGGGCGGGGCTTATCCGCGCCGTGGTGGAAAATGCGTCCGTGCCCGTCATAGAAACGGGCGTGGGCAACTGCCATATTTATGTCGACAAAGACGCCGATTTGGATATGGCGGCGGAGATTGTGTATAACGCCAAAACCTCGCGCGTTTCGGTGTGCAACGCGGCGGAAAGTTTGCTGTTGCACAGCGCGATTGCAGAAAAAGCCCTGCCGAAAATCAAAGCGCGGTTAGATGAAAAGCAGGTGGAACTGCGCGGTGACGAACGCGCCCGTGCCATTTGCCCCGAAATTGCCCCTGCCGACGAAACCGATTGGGGCACGGAATATCTCGATTATAAAATGTCTGTGAAAATCGTGGACACCCTTGATGCGGCGATTTCGCATATTTTTACCTATTCCACAGGGCACAGCGAATGTATTGTGACCGAAAACCAGAATACCGCCGAGCAATTCTTAAACGAGGTCGATGCCGCGGCGGTGTATCACAACGCAAGCACGCGGTTTACCGACGGCGGCGAGTTCGGCTTCGGGGCGGAAATCGGCATTTCCACCCAAAAACTGCACGCGCGCGGGCCACTCGGGTTGCCGCAACTTGTGAGTATGAAGTATAAAATTTACGGTAACGGGCAGATAAGATGAGGTGAATACCATGGCAAACAAAGCGAAAAAACATAAAAAGGGCGCGCGCCGCTGGGCGTTTCCGTTGGGACTTTTGATTGCGGTGCTGGCAATGATCGGCGCGGTCACGGTGCTTGTGGCAGGCGTCGGTGCGGCAAAAAATGCCGTGCAGAAAAGCCGCAATTTCGACGAATACAACAAAATGCTCACGCCCGTGGTGATGAATGACCCCGACGCATTTGACGACATCACCAACGCCAACCCCGAACAACTGATTGACATTTCCGTTTGGGCAATACTCAAAAGCAATCTTTCGCCCGACCAATATGAATACGGCGAAAACGGCATGATTATTCCCGAAGCCGATGTCACCGCTTCGTTTGAAAAACTGTTCGGCACGGAAATCCGCCCGACGCACGGTACGGTGCAGGGCTACGGCTATGAGTTCACCTATGACGCGAGCAAACAGACCTACACCATTCCCTTAACGGGTATTGTGCCGACCTATACGCCGCGCGTGGTGGATTTGGATAAGACGAACAATTCCATTGTGCTGACGGTTGCCTACATCGGCGGCGACCAATGGGCGCAGGACAGCGAGGGCAATATGGTTGCGCCCGAGCCCGACAAATATATGAAAGTCAC
>CAMGGF010000168.1 GCA_946055445.1 uncultured Ruminococcus sp.
GCAATACCCGCTTCAATATCGTTGTCACTCGCGGGGAATTCACTGCCCATAAACAAGCCGTTTAAATAAATCGGCTGCCCGAGTGCGGAGTGAAACTCTGAAAGCCCCGTTTTTTTCATATCGGGGCGGCTCCACTTCTGCTTGATGTCCCGCGGGATAGAGATATACTCCGTGTCAATGGAGTCGATGCGTGCGTGTGCGTCCGCCGTCAATTTAATCGATTTATGCATATACGGTTTATCGCCGATTTCGTACACTTCCGTCAGCAAATATGTCACACCGAGTGCATAAAGCGGCGCGAAACGGATTTCAAGGAATTTTTTGCCGTCTTTCTCTTGTGTTAAAATGTCCGCCACGGTGAGCATAGAACTTTTTATAACCGCGGTCTTTTTACGCCCCACGAACACGCGCACCGCAAATTCCTCCGAACAGGGTTGGAACTCCAATGCAATTGGCTCGTCTGTTCGGCGATTGGTCACCGATACCGTGCGAATGCGGTTTTCCTCTGTCAGTGCGAGCGTGCGCACCAAATAGGCGTTGCCGATGGCAATCTGCCCGTTGCCGGTTAAAATAAAGGCTTCGGTCGGATAGTTCATTCTGTTTCCTCCTGTTCGTTTGCAAACAGTATTTTTTCGGCGGCAGCGGCGGCGTCTGCCACCAACTGCACACAAGGCCGTTTTTTATAATAGGTTTGTGTGCGCGCTTCGGGCGTTGGGTTTATATTGACTTTTGACAGCCCCAACAACTCACGGCACACAATCGAGGGGTTTTCTTTTTTGAACTCTGCGGCGATTGCCTGCACAACCTCGTAAGTTTTTGCCTTTGCCTCGCGGTCACTGCCGTCTGTTGCACCGTACACCATACCCGCAAGCATTGCCGCCCCCGAAACCGCGCCGCAGACCTCGCGCATTCTGCCGACGCCACCGCCGAGTCCCGCAGAGACGCGCAGGGCGGTTTGCTCGTCCAACCCGATTTTGTCGCTGAATGCAGCGAATACCGCCTGCGAGCAGTTAAAACCGGATTCAAACAATTCGACCGCACGGTCTGTGTAGTTTGACATACAAATCCCTCATTTCTCGGTTTTTGTCGTTTAATATTCAATTCCCTCCACCGCCGAAACGCCGTTTTCAAACGGATGGCGCACACAGCGAATTTCGGAAATACAATCTGCCTTTTCTAAAATGCTTTGCGGAAAATACCGCCCCGTGAGCACCGTATGCGTGCTCTCGGGCAGTGCCTGTAAATACAGCAATACGTCTTGCGGGTCAATTAACCCGTTTTCTATCGCGCCGCCGATTTCATCAACAACCAACAAAAAGTCGCCTTCCTGCGGGGTAAAAAACGCTTTTGCCGCCTGTTCGGTTTCCGAAATTCTTTTTGCCTTTTCATGGTCAGTCAGCGTGAAAAAGAACGGAATACCGGGGTTTGCCACGGTAACGCTGACATTTCCGAGCGTTGTAAGCACTGAAAATTCGGGCGATATTTCGGGTTTTAACAGTTGCAGTACGCGCACGCATTTGCCGTGCGATGCCGCGCGAAGGGAGAGCCCTGCCGCCGCAGTCGTTTTGCCCGCACCCTCGCCCATGAAAATCCGCACCATTTTCGTCACCGCCAAGCGTAATCTTTGAAATTTAATTGTACTATAAAATGCAAAAAAAGGCAACTGCAAAGCGGGAAATACAACGAAATAAAGAATGTGTCATCCTGAGCGAAGCGAAGGATCTCGAGCAAAGCCGAAAACAGCGGCAAGAGATTCTTCGGCTATCGCCTCAGAATGACAATGTAGGTAGTGTATCGCCCCGCCCGTAAAATTGACTTTTATATAACAATATGGGATAATGATAAAAACAACTCGCACGAGGTGACGCCTATGCCAAACGAAACGGAAGTTTGCCCTGCATTTGTCAATATCACACCCGAAAACCTTGCAAGCGAGCATTTGTGCTGTATTATCCGCAGTAAAAAGCCGCATGCGGGGGTTGAGGCAAAACGGCAATGGCTTGCCGAGCGCCTTTCAGAGGGGCATATGTTTCGCAAATTAAATGTAAAGGGTTGTGCTTTTATAGAATACGCTCCCGTAGAAACCGCTTGGGCACCCATTATCGGGGACAATTTTCTGTATATTTACTGCTTATGGGTGACAGGTGCGCCAAAAGGCAACGGCTACGGGCGCGCACTTTTGGACTACTGCATAGAAGATGCAAAAGCAAAAGGGAAATCCGGCATTTGTATGTTGGGCGCGCAAAAACAAAAAGCGTGGCTTTCCGACCAAAGTTTTGCAAAAAAATTCGGATTTTCGGTGGTGGACACAACCGAAAGCGGATACGAATTGCTCTCCCTCTCATTTGACGGCACCGTGCCTTGCTTTGCACCGAATGCAAAGCAAGAAACAATCGAAAACAAAGAACTGACCGTTTTTTATGATATGCAATGCCCGTATATTTTAGAGCGTATTGCGCTTATCAAAACCTATTGCGAAGAGAACACCGTGCCCGTATCTTTCACAGAGGTCGATACGCTGCAAAAAGCAAAGGCACTGCCCTGTGTTTTCAACAACTTCGCTGTGTTTTACAAAGGTAAATTCGAAACGGTCAATCTGTTGGATGTTCCGACGCTTACGCGCATTCTCAAAAAATAAACCGCTTGACAAATGCAAAAAGAGAGCATATAATATTGCACAAATCAAAATATCGCCTACAAAAAACGATGAAGGAAACAAGACAGGCGTGATGCTTGCAGAGAACTGCCGGACGGTGCAAGGCAGTACAAATCGCTTGTGTATAACTCATTCCGGAGTTGCCCGGCTGAAATCATAGGTCGGGACGGTTGACCCCGTTATTCGGTCAGACCTTGTTGGAGGTCGCTTGAGGGTGCGTTCATTTCCCTGAATGCGCTGAATTAGGGTGGTACCGCGTGGAACTTTCCTCGCCCCTATTTTGCAACTGCAAAATGCGGGCGATTTTTTTATTGGATTTTTGGAAAAGGAGAAACAAGATGAAAACGAACAAGTACATTCCGTTTACGCCTGTAAATCTGCCCGACAGGCAGTGGCCCTCAAAAACCATCACCAAAGCACCCGTTTGGTGCTCTGTGGATTTGCGCGACGGCAACCAAGCGCTGATTGACCCGATGAATTTACAAGAAAAACTTGAAATGTTCCAAATGCTTGTGGACATCGGCATTAAAGAAATTGAAGTCGGCTTCCCGTCCGCTTCGGAAACCGAATATGAAATTCTGCGCACGCTTATTGAGGGCAACTATATCCCCGATGATGTGACCGTGCAGGTATTGGTACAAAGCCGCGAACACTTGATTAAAAAGACTTTTGAGGCGGTCAAGGGTGCGAAAAATGTGATTATTCATTTCTACAACTCCACCTCGACCTTACAGCGCAAAGTGGTGTTCAAAAAGGATATGGACGGCATTATCGACATTGCCGTCAACGGCGCAAAACTGATTAAAAAACTGTCCGACGAACTGATGGAAACCTCGGACATCAACATTCGCTATGAATACTCCCCCGAAAGTTTTTCGGGCACAGAGCCCGATTACGCGGTGGAAATCTGCCAGCGCGTTTTGGAAGAACTCGGCGCGACACCCGAAAACCCGGTGATTCTCAACTTGCCGTCCACCGTCGAGGGCAGTACCCCGAACGGCTATGCCGACCAAATCGAATATTTCTGCCGCCACTTAAAAGGGCGCGACAGCGCGATTATCAGCCTGCACCCCCACAATGACCGCGGCACGGCGGTTGCCGCCGCAG
>CAMGGF010000169.1 GCA_946055445.1 uncultured Ruminococcus sp.
GGCAAAGAATGCACTTGTTGTTGTCGCGCACCATATGCGCGGCGGAATCGTCGAAATCGTAGTGGATGGTTTCGCCTTCGAAAGCGTTTTCATCGTCTACGCCGAATTCTTTACACAGCGCCTGCAATTCGCAGTTGCCGCTGCGCACACAGGAAAGACATTTCTTGTCATGCGTGGAAAGAATGAGTTCCAGCGTGGTTTTGCGCGAATGGCGCACGCGCTCGGTATTGGTGAAAATTTCCATACCTTCGTTCACGGGGTAAACGCAAGCGGTAACAAGGCTTCTTGCGCCTTTCACTTCCACCATACAAATACGGCAGGCACCGATTTCGTTGATGTCTTTTAAATAGCAAAGGGTGGGGATTTCAATGCCGGCAAATCTTGCCGCTTCCAAAATCGAAACGCCCTTCGGCACGCTCAAGGGCATGCCGTTGATTTGAATATTTACAGTTTCCATTAGGCACACTCCTTATTTCTTCACAATGGCACCGAATTTGCAGGTCTCCATGCAGACACCGCATTTGATGCACTTGTCGGTATGAATGGTATGTACTTCCTTGACTTTGCCTTCGATCGCGCCTGCGGGGCATTTTCTCGCGCAAGCGGTACAGCCGCGGCACTTATCGGCTTCGATAGAATAGGTCATCAAAGCCTTGCAGACGCCTGCGGGGCACTTCTTATCCTGAATGTGCGCCACATATTCTTCACGGAAGAATTTGAGCGTAGCCAGTACGGGGTTGGGCGCGGTCTGGCCCAAACCGCAAAGGGAATTTGCCTTGATGTAGTTGCACAAATCTTCCAATTTGTCCAAATCTTCCATCGTGGCTTTGCCCGCGGTGATTTTGTCAAGCATTTCAAGGAGTCGTTTTGTACCGACGCGGCAGGGTGTGCACTTGCCGCAGGACTCGTCAACCGTGAAGTTTAAGAAGAACTTCGCAATGTCGACCATGCAGTTGTCCTCGTCCATAACAATCAAGCCGCCCGAACCCATCATACAGCCGATGGCGGTCAAGTTGTCATAGTCAATCGGGGTATCCATAAGCGAAGCGGGGATACAGCCGCCGGAGGGGCCGCCCGTCTGCGCCGCTTTGAATTTTTTACCGTTCGGAATGCCGCCGCCGATTTCTTCGATGATTTCACGCAAGGTGGTACCCATCGGAATTTCGACAAGACCGGTATTCTTGATTTTGCCGCCGAGCGCGAACACCTTGGTGCCCTTGGATTTTTCGGTACCCATTGAAGCGAACCAATCCGCGCCTTTTAAGATAATCTGCGGAATATTTGCAAAGGTTTCCACATTGTTTTCGGTGGTGGGTTTTGCGAACAAGCCCTTCACCGCCGGATAGGGCGGACGGGGTCTCGGTTCACCGCGGTTGCCCTCAATAGAGGTCATCAGCGCGGTTTCCTCACCGCAGACGAATGCGCCTGCGCCCAAACGCACATGCAAGTCGAAATCAAAGCCGCTGTCGAAAATGTTTTTACCGAGCAGCCCGTATTCGCGCGCCTGCTCAATCGCTTTTTGCAAGCGTTTCACGGCGATGGGGTATTCCGCACGAACATATACATAGCCTTCGGTTGCGCCTGTCGCATAGCCGCAGATTGCCATGGCTTCTACGATGCAGTGCGGGTCGCCTTCCAAAACGGAACGGTCCATAAATGCACCGGGGTCGCCTTCGTCGGCGTTGCAGACAACATATTTCTGGTCAGCCTGATTGGCTGCCGTGAAACTCCATTTCAAGCCGGTCGGGAACCCGCCGCCGCCTCTGCCGCGAAGCCCCGAATCTTTGACAATCTGAACGACCTGTTCGGGCGTGTATTCTTTCAAGCATTTTGCGAGCGCCATATAGCCGTCAAACGCGATGTATTCATCAATGTTTTCGGGGTCGATTACGCCGCAGTTACGCAACGCCACGCGGTGCTGTTTTTTGTAGAAATCGGTTTCCTGCAACGATTTGACATCGTCCATCGTGACGGTCTCATCATACAGCAACCGTTTGACAAGTCTGCCCTTTAACAAGTGCTCTTCCACGATTTCGGGCACATCGTCTACTTTCACTTGGCTGTAAAAACTGCCCTCGGGGTAGACAATCATAATGGGGCCTAAGGCGCAAAGACCGAAGCAGCCCGTGCGGACCACTTTGACTTCGTCCTGCAAGCCTTTTTTTGCGATTTCGCTTTCCAGCGCTTCAATAATCGCAAGACTGTTTGAAGAGGTACAACCGGTACCGCCGCAAACAAGAACATGGGAACGATACATTGTTTTTCCTCCTTATTTTGTTGCCGCGCCGACGGTGAAATCGACAATCGGATTGCCGTTGACGATATGGTCATTGACAACTTTCACCGCTTTTTCGGCGGTCATTTTTACATAGGTGACCTTTTCTTTGCCGGGCTCTAAAACCTCAACAATCGGCTCATACTGGCACATACCGATACAACCGGTCTGCGAAACGGTAACGCCTTTCAAATCGCGTTTTGCAATTTCGTCTACAAACGCATTTAAAACCGGGCGTGCGCCTGCCGCAATACCGCAGGTAGCCATACCGACAACAATGCGGATGTTGTCATCGCCCGTGTCCTCGCGCACGGTCATTTTCTTTTTGGCATTCTCACGAATGGCCATCAGTTCTTCTAATGTTTTCATTCTGTAACACCTCCGTACAGAGTTTTTGTATTTTCTTCAATAAATTCGCGCATCCATTGCATCACAGCGTGCTCGGAAAGCGGCACATCGCCGAGAATTTCGCGAATTTCCGCCGTGTCAAAGACAAATTCTTTGCCGTCTGCCTTATGCCGATATAAAAACTGAATTTCCGGATTCATACTGACAAGCGTTGTGACGGTAGACGCCATATCCCCAAGCGGCGTAAAATCCACACTGTCGGTGTGAAAAACCGCTTTGATGTTGGTGCCGATGCCGACTTTTGACGAAACGGTTAAGTGACCGCCCGTCTGCTCTGCCGCCATTTTGAACAGCGGCACACCCATACCCACTTTGCGGGTGGTACGGGTGGTGTAAAACGGGTCAAGCACGCTTTGCACCTGTTCCTCGGTCATACCGCAGCCGTTGTCATAAATGCCGACGGTCAAAGTATGTTCTGCAGTGCGTTCGAGCACTTCAATTTGGATAAGTGACGCCCTTGCGGCAATGGAATTTTGTGCAATATCCAGCACATTCAAAGAAAGTTCCCGCATCAGTCTTTATATTTCGCAAGAATGTCGGGCACATCGTCCTCGGTGATTTTGCCGTAGACTTCGTCATTGACGGTCAAAACGGGTGCAAGGCCGCACGCACCGATGCAACGGCAGGCTTCCAAAGAAAAGCGGCCGTCAGGCGTGCATTCGCCGGCGCCGATGCCGAGTTCTTTTGACAGTCTGTCTAAAATCTGCTGGGAACCTTTTACATAGCAAGCCGTCCCCAAACAAACAGAAATGTTGTTTTCCCCCTTCGGCGAGAGCGAGAACTGCGCGTAGAAAGTGGAAACCCCGTAGACCTTTTCCAGCGGAACATCCATACCTTCGGCAATCATCACCTGTACTTCATAGGGCAGATAGCCGTAGATTTCCTGCGCTTCCTGCATGACATGCATCAGCAAACTTTTGTCGCTCTTCGACTCGTCGATAACCGCTTGCAGTTTTGCCGCTTGCTCGGGTGTGCCGCGGAACGGAATCGAACTGATTTTTTTGAGCATTCTGTATTTCCTCCTTTGCGAAAAATCCGTATTGGATTGGCTGTACCAACGCATACAATAGAATTATAAC
>CAMGGF010000170.1 GCA_946055445.1 uncultured Ruminococcus sp.
GAAAATGCAAAATCCAAATTTGAAACCAAACTCAGTGAAAAACACACGGGAGGCGACGAATAATATGGAAAGCAGTTTTTCGGAAAGTTACAAGGCGGCGGGCGTGGATATTACCTCCGGCTACAAATCGGTTGAACTGATGAAACAGCATATCAAACGCACCTTAACCCCGGGTGCTATGTCCGATATCGGCGGATTCGGCGGGCTGTTTTTGCCGGATTTAACGGGTATTGAAAACCCCGTGCTCGTCAGCGGCACGGACGGTGTCGGTACAAAACTCAAAATTGCAATGCTTTTAGACAAGCACGACACCATCGGCATTGACTGTGTCGCTATGTGCGTCAACGATGTCATTTGCTGTGGGGCAAAACCGTTGTTTTTCCTCGATTACATTGCCTGCGGGAAAAATATTCCCGAAAAAATTGCCGCCATTGTTTCGGGCGTGGCAGAGGGCTGTGTGCAGGCAGGCTGTGCACTCATCGGCGGCGAAACCGCCGAGCACCCCGGTATGATGCCCGAAGATGACTATGACCTTGCAGGCTTTACCGTGGGCGTTGTAGGCCGCGACAAAGTTTTCGATAACAGCACCGTGAAAGCGGGCGACGCGATTATCGCCCTGCCCTCAACGGGTGTGCACTCCAACGGTTTTTCGCTGGTGCGCAAGGTATTTGATGTTGAAAATAAAGATATTAACATCTATTCCGACGAATTGGGCAAAACCGTGGGCGAGGCGCTTTTAACCCCGACCAAAATTTATGTGAAACCCGTTTTGGCGCTCGCTGAGAAAGTCAATATTAAAGCAGTTTCGCACATTACGGGCGGCGGTTTCTATGAAAATATTCCGAGAAGTCTGCCCGACGGCTTTACCGCACAGATTGACCGCAAGGCACTTCGGATTTTGCCGATTTTTGATTTGTTGCAAAAGACGGGCAACATCCCCGAGCGCGATATGTTCAACACCTACAATATGGGCGTCGGTATGAGTTTGGTTGTCGACAGCGACAAAGCAGACGAGGCGTTGCAAATCCTAAAACAAAGCGGTGAGGACGCATATTTGATTGGTGAAATCACAAAGAGCGACGCAGGCGTGGTGATTGCATAATGAAAAACATTGTAGTCTTGGTTTCAGGCGGCGGCACAAATTTGCAGGCGCTCATAGACGCCGAACACCGCGGCGAAATCCCGAACGGCAAAATCACCTGCGTGATTTCCTCAAAAGCGGACGCATACGCACTGGAACGCGCCAAACAAAACAATATTAAAACCTGTGTGCTTGTGCGCAAAGACTATGCGGACATTGCCGCGTATTCGCGCGCGATGGTCGAGGCTTTGCAGGCAGAAAACGCCGATTTGGTGATTTACGCGGGCTTTATGACCATTTTGGACG
Source organism: uncultured Ruminococcus sp. (assembly GCA_946055445.1). Lineage (GTDB taxonomy): Bacteria > Bacillota > Clostridia > Oscillospirales > Acutalibacteraceae > Fimenecus. The sequence continues at coordinate 1,388 of CAMGGF010000170.1, forward strand.
AGCAGGTGACAAACGCATTCCCCTACAAAATGATGAATGTGCACCCCGCGCTTATCCCCTCTTTTTGCGGCAAGGGCTATTACGGCTTGCGCGTACACGAAGAGGTTTTGCGGCGCGGCGTCAAAGTGACGGGCGCAACCGTGCATTTTGTCACCGAGGTTTGCGACGGCGGCCCGATTATTTTGCAAGCGGCAGTGCCGGTTTTAGAAACCGACACCCCTGAAATTTTACAGCGGCGCGTGATGGAAGAATGCGAGTGGAAACTCCTGCCGAAAGCCGCCGCGCTTTTCTGTGACGGCAAAATCACCGTGAAAGACGGCAAAACACATATAGAATCGTGAGGTTTTAGTATGAAAACATTGGATATTCAAAAACTCCTTTCCGAAAATGCGTACCCCGGGCGCGGCATTATTCTCGGCAAAAGCCCTGACGGCAAAAACGCCGTAATTGCCTATTTCATTATGGGCAGAAGCGTCAACTCCCGCAACCGCGTGTTTGAAGCAACGGCGGACGGCATTCGCACCAAGGCGTTTGACGAGTCGAAACTCTCCGACCCGCACTTGATTATCTATTCCCCCGTGCGCGTGCTCGGCAACAAAACGATTGTCACCAACGGCGACCAAACCGATACCATTTACGCAGGTATGGACTGCCAGCAGACCTTTGAGCAGTCTTTACGCTGCCGCGAATATGAAGATGACGCGCCCAACTACACCCCGCGCATTTCGGGCATTGTGCACTGCGAAAACGGTGCGATGAACTATGCGATGTCCATTTTGAAATCCGCCGACGGCAACCCCGACAGCGTGCACCGCTTTACTTTCGGGTACGAAAATCCCGTGAACGGCGAGGGGCATTTTATCCACACCTATATGGGCGACGGCAACCCCCTGCCCTCTTTTGAAGGCGAGCCCGAAAAAATCACGGTGGAAAATGACATTGATGTTTTCACAAATGTGCTTTGGAAAAATTTGAACGAGGACAACAAAGTGTCCTTGTTTGTGCGCTATATAGATTTGGAAAGCGGCAAAGCGACGGACCGCATTGTCAACAAAAACAAATAACGGAGGGCGAATATGAAAGAATTGGAACTGAAATACGGCTGTAACCCCAACCAAAAGCCGTCCAAAATTTTTATGCAGGGCGAAAAAGACCTGCCCATCACCGTGTTGAACGGCAAACCCGGCTACATCAACTTTTTAGATGCCTTTAACAGTTGGCAACTCGTGAAAGAGTTAAAAGCGGCGTTAGGGCTTCCCGCGGCGGCATCGTTTAAGCATGTCAGCCCCGCAGGTGCGGCGGTCGGTCTGCCGCTGTCGGACACCTTAAAGAAAATCTACTGGGTAGACGATTTGGAACTTTCCCCGCTTGCATGCGCCTATGCAAGAGCCCGCGGTGCGGATAGAATGTCCTCCTTCGGCGACTGGATTGCGCTTTCCGATGTTTGCGATGTGCCCACCGCAAAATTGATTGCACGCGAGGTTTCCGACGGCATTATCGCCCCCGGATATGAGCCCGAAGCACTCGAAATCCTCAAAGGCAAACGTAAAGGTACATACAACATTGTCGAAATTGACAAGGATTTCGTGCCCGCCCCCGTCGAGCACAAAGATGTGTTCGGCATCACCTTTGAACAAGGCAGAAACGAACTGAAAATCGACGAAAATTCGCTCACAAATTTGGTGACCGAAAATAAAACGCTCCCGGACGAAGCCAAACGCGATTTGATAATTGCGCTCATTACCTTAAAATACACGCAATCGAACTCCGTGTGCTATGCCAAAGACGGGCAGACCATCGGCGTAGGTGCCGGGCAACAGTCGCGTATTCACTGCACACGCCTTGCGGGCAATAAAGCGGATATTTGGCATTTGCGTCAGCACCCGAAAGTGCTCGCTCTCGATTTTATTGACACCATTGCGCGCCCCAACCGCGACAACGCGATTGATGTGTATATTTCGGACGAATACGAAGATGTCATCGGCGACGATGTGTGGCAGAACACCTTTAAAACCCGCCCCGAACCGCTGACAAGAGAAGAAAAGAAAGCGTGGCTTTCAAAGTTTTCGGATGTTTCATTGGGTTCGGACGCATTCTTCCCGTTTGATGACAACATTGAGCGCGCCAGAAGAAGCGGAGTTTCTTATATCGTGCAGCCAGGCGGCTCTATCCGTGACGATATTGTCATTGACTGCTGCAACAAATACGGCATTGCTATGGCATTTACGGGCATTCGCCTGTTCCATCATTAAATTTCTTTCCGCTTCCGAAAAACGGGGGCGGAAAAGCCATATCAAAACAAAGTTGTAAGAGGTAACGCGTATGAAAATTTTGGTTGTCGGCGGCGGCGGCCGCGAGCA
>CAMGGF010000171.1 GCA_946055445.1 uncultured Ruminococcus sp.
CCTATCAAATCGGCACACCGATTTGTACAGGCGGTTTTTGGGAATTTCAAGTGCAGGATTATACTTTAATAGATTACATAGAAGTTTGGGCGGAGGGCGCGCCGTATTTGAATACCGCAAACTACCGCGCACAAGAAAAGTGGCAGTCCCTTTTGGATAAGGGCTATCACATTGCCCCCACCATGGGGCGCGATTGGCACCGCCCGACAAAAAACAGGTTCCCCACGGCGTGCACCTATCTGTTGTGCCCTGACGGTGTGCTTACACCCGAAAAAATGAAAACCGCCCTAAAAAGCGGCAGAACGAGCGTTTGCGTCGGCCCGCTGTTTTATTTTGAAACGGCAGACGGCGGCGTTTTGGGGGATACCGTAAAGCCGGGGCAAACCGAACTGCGGTTTTATTTAGATGACACGCGATACCGCGCCTCCAATCCCGAAAATCAATTTACGCCGCGTGAAATCCGCCTGTTTACAAACGGTGGGAAAACGGTTTTGTGTTTGCCTGTGACGGCGGCGGAAAATCGGTATACTGCGACCGTGCATTTGGAGAAAGCGCATTGGTACCGTGCCGAACTTTGGGGCGATACCGACCGTAACCCCGACACACAACTCGCTTTGACGGCGGCAATCTATACAGAATAGGAAAAGGTGAAGCGTATGGAAACTACGGAAAAGACAAAAGCCGTGCGGGAACGCCGCTATGTCAGCGTTCGCGAAACGGTGCTGTACGGCGTGGCAAACGGCGGGCAGTGCATCGGCTACAATATGGTGCGTTCCCAACTGACCTTCTTTTTGGTCACGGTGTTCGGCGTGCCTGCGCCCGCGGTTGCAACTATGATTTTCGTAATGGGGCTGTGGGACGCGTTTAACGACCCGTTAATGGGCACGATTGTGGACCGCACCCGCACGCGCTACGGAAAACTGCGCCCGTTTCTGTTGTTTGTCCCCATTCCGTTGGGTATCGCCACGGTAGTGTTTTTCGGCGGGGCGGAGTTTTTGTCGGGTGTGCAGTCCGACGCGGTCAAAATCGCGTATATGTGTATTACCTATTTTATTTGGGAATTTTTCTACACAATCGGCGATATTCCGTTTTGGGGCCTTTCGGCGGCGGTTTCACCCAACCCCGAGGACCGTTCCCGCGTGATTACCTCGGCGCGCTTCATTTCGAGCATTATCGGCGGTCTACCCGGCATTTTGGTTTCAATTTGCATTGACCTGTATCGGAACGGGATTGTTCCGTGGGATTTGCGGCAGGTATTTTTGGTGCTCGGCATCATTGCGGGCACCGTCGGTATGGGGCTGTTTTCACTCGCGGGTATTTTCTCGCGTGAACGCGTGGTGCAAAGCAATGACGAGCCGAAACTTTTGGATTGTTTCCGCTATCTGTTTAAAAACAAACCCCTGCTTTTGTTGGTGCTCGCGTCCGTTATCGGCACCGTAGGCGGCATCGGTGACACCTTTATGCAGTATTTTTACGCGCTGTCGCTGGGCACGGCGAGTTTGGCGCTTGTGGCGGGCATACCGGGCACGATTGTGGGCTTTTTCACCTACGCCTTGCTGCCGAAACTCGAAAAACGGTGGAGTTCCAAACAGATTGTCATTCGGATTACGATTTTAAAGGCTGTGGTAACCACCTGTATTTTCTTCCTCGGGTTCCGCCATTATACAGAGCCGATTATCATTGTGCCGCTGTTGGCATTGCAAGGCGTGTTCACAAGTGCCATCGGCAGCGTCAGCGCGGTGGTACCGACCAAAATGGTCGGCGATACCGTCGATTATATGGAATGGAAAACCGGCGAACGCGGCGAGGGTATGAGTTTCTCGCTGTTAACCTTTATCAGCAAACTGACCGGTTCTTTAAGCACGGCGGCGGCCACCGCGATTATCCCGATTATCGGGTTGCAACAGGTCGGTGCGGAAATGGTGCTCGCGGAAGGCGGCGCGGTCAATACGCGCTTTTGGCTGTGGGGCTTGGTGACGATGATTCCCGCCGTGCTCAATTTGTTGTCGCTTATCCCGTATATTTTCTATGATTTAGAGGGCAAAAAACTCGAAACGATGCATAAAGAAATGCGGGAACGCCGTTTGGCAATGGTAAACGGCGGCGAAACGGACGCAACGGAGGCGTAAAATATGCGAAACAGACGCGGTATGCAACTCCTCGGGGCGCTGTTGAGCGCGCTGTTGCTGTTGAACACGCTTTCCCTATGTGCATTTGCCGAAACGGAGGAAAAAGATTTGCAGTTTCACAACGGGAAGTTTAAAATCCTGATTTTGTCGGATGTGCAGGATACCGACACCCCGCAAAAAGAAACCACCGCGCTTGTGGAGGCGGCGCTGGACAGTACGAATCCCGATTTGGTGGTGCTGCTCGGTGACAATACGGCGGGCTGGTGGAAAGGCGTGGACAAAGACAAAACGCGGGCGGCGGTGGATGCCGTTGCAAAACCTTTGGACAGCCGCGGTATCCCGTTTGCACTTGTGTTCGGCAACCACGACCATGAGGGACTTTGCAGTGATGAAAACGGCATGACCGAAGAAGAAGCAAAGCAGTTTTTGCTGTCCTGCTACCAAAAATACGAGACCTGCCTTGCTGTGGCGGGCGAAGATTTGACGGGGCTTTGCAATTATAATTTGCCGATTGTAAGCACCGACGGGCAGAAAATCGCCTATAATCTGTGGTTTATGGACTCGAACCCCTACACGCCCGAAAACGAGGGCGGCGGATACGGCTATGTGCACCCCGACCAAATCGCGTGGTACGAAAAAACCGCCGCAGAATTAAAGGCGCAAAACGGCGGCGAAACAGTACCTGCTATGCTGTTTCAGCACATTGTTGTGCCCGAGGTGTACGATATGTTAAAAGAGGTCGAGCGCGGGACTACGGGCGCGGTGCGTGGCAGCGGTGCTTGGCACGATAAATTCTATACCGTGTCCGACGCGGTGTATCAAGGCGCATTAAACGAAGGCCCTTGCCCCCCGAACAAAAACGGCGGGCAGTTTGACAGTTGGCTTCAAACAGGGGATATTGTCGCCGCCTTTTTCGGGCACGACCATGTGAACGATTTTGCAGGTGTTTATAAGGGTGTGCATTTCATTGCCGCCCCCGCCGTGACGTTTTACAGTTACGGCAATCACCGCGGCGTGCGGACAATCACCTTGGACGAAGAAAACACAAGCACATTTACTTCGGAAATTCTGCCTTTTGCAGATTTAACCGATTTAAAAGTCACAAACCTTTACAAAGCCAATCACGGCTATTATGAATACCGATACCGCTTTTTGCCGATTGCGCTCGGCGTGCTCGGCGGCGCGGCGGTTCTCGCCGCAGGGGGTTTTGGGCTTCGTAAAGTTTGGAAAAAACGAAAGGGCAGAGGGTAACCTATGGAACAGCAGAAAAAACCGACCGTTTACACCGTGGCAACGGCGCATCTGGATACCGTTTGGAATTGGACATTTGAACGGACGGTCGAGAAATACATTCCCGCCACGCTGGATGACAACTTTAAATTGTTCGAAAAATATCCCGACTATGTGTTCAGTTTTGAGGGAAGCCGTCGCTATGAACTGATGGAGGAATACTACCCCGAAAAGTTTGAAACACTCAAAAAATATGTTGCCGACGGGCGTTGGTTTGTAACGGGCAGTGCTTACGAAAACGGCGATGTCAACGTGCCCTCGCCCGAGTCGCTGTTTCGCAATATTCTGTACGGCAACGGCTATTTCCGCGACAAATTCGGCAAAAC
>CAMGGF010000172.1 GCA_946055445.1 uncultured Ruminococcus sp.
TAAATAATTTTTGAATTTTCGGTTGACAAACCCCCTGTTAGAGTATTATACTTTTTCTATTCTTATTTTAGTCCAATTATGCAGGGGATGGTTTCCAAACCTGCAAATTTATATTGGGAGGCATATAGTATGAAAATGAAAAAAGTTCTTGCCGTGTTGCTCGCAGTGACAATGGTTGTTCTCTGCTTTGCGGCTTGCGGCAAAGGTAACGACACGACCGGCGAAAAAACCATTAAAATCGGGTTAAGCGGTCCCTTGACAGGTGACTATGCACAGTACGGCAACGGCGTTAAAAACGGTGCGCAACTTGCGATTGATGAAATCAACGAAAAAGGCGGCGTCAACGGCGTGAAACTTGAACTCAACGCGCAAGATGACGAAGGCGACCCGGAAAAAGCGGTTAATGCGTACAACACCTTAAAAGACTGGGGTATGCAGTTGTCCCTCGGTACGGTTACTTCCGGTGCTTGCATCGCATTCCAAGGGGTAGCAAAAGTCGACAATGTTTTTGTTTTAACTCCTTCTGCGACTGCTGTTCCTGCAATTGAAGGTGACAATGCATTCCGTGTTTGCTTCTCCGACCCCAGCCAGGGCGTTGTTTCTGCGGAATACATCGCAGCAAATAAACTTGCAACCAAAGTTGCAGTCATTTATCAGACCAATGACTATTCTAACGGCATTTACAACAAATTTGCAGCCAAAGCGAAAGACCTCGGGCTTGAAATTGTAACAGCACAGTCTTTCACTGCGGATAACAACAAGGATTTCTCCGCACAAATTCAGGCTGTGAAATCTTCGGGCGCTGACCTTCTGTTCCTGCCGATTTATTACAGCGAAGCAACTTTGATTTTGAAACAGGCGAAAGATGCCGGTTTGAATGTGAAATTCTTCGGTTGTGACGGTTTGGACGGTATTTTGACTATGGAAAACTTTGATACTTCTTTGGCAGAAGACGTAATGTTGCTCACCCCGTTTGCTGAAAATGCAACCGACGAATACACTTCGAACTTCGTTAAGAATTATAAGGCAAAATACGGCGCAGACACCTTGAACCAGTTTGCGGCAGACGCGTACGATGCAATTTACATCATCAAACAGGCTGCTGAAAAAGCCGGTATCACTGCGGATATGTCTGCTTCCGAAACCTGCGACGCTTTGAAGGCGGCAATGACACAGATTGAGTATACAGGCGTTACCGCAAAAGGCATGACCTGGACCGCTGACGGTGAACCTCAAAAGTCTCCGATCGTCGTTCGTATTGAGAATGGTGCTTATACCATTCTGTAAGCGTTCGTAAGCAAACACGAATGAACAAAATAAGTATGCCGTATAGTCTTTGCTATACGGCATACTTTGGAATTTGCAAGAGATATGCTTTTTGAAAAATGTCAGTTTTTGGGGTTTTTCAAAACGCATATTTGGAGGATTTGGAATGGATTTTTTAAGTTATTTGGTTTCCGGAATCAGTTTGGGGAGTATCTATGCGCTTATAGCGCTCGGGTACACTATGGTTTACGGTATTGCAAAAATGCTGAATTTCGCGCACGGTGATGTCATTATGGTCGGCGCGTTTGTGATTTATACCGTGAGCACGACTTGGGGCTTACCTCCGGTGGTTGGTGTGTTAATTTCAATTGTATTCTGCACACTGTTCGGTATGCTGATTGAAAAGGTTGCCTATAAGCCTTTGCGTAAAGCATCTTCCCTTGCAGTATTAATTACGGCTATCGGCGTAAGTTACCTTTTGCAAAATGCTGCATTGTTGATTTTCGGTTCCAGTACAAAGAGTTTTACCTCTGTTGTCAATATTCCGACCTTGCGCTTATTTGACGGCGCGTTAATCATTTCGGGCGAAACAATTGCAACCATCGTCGTTTCTGTTGTGATTATGGTTGTTTTAACCCTGTTCATCAACAAAACAAAACCCGGTCGCGCGATGCTTGCTGTTGCAGAGGACAGAGGTGCTGCACAGTTGATGGGCATCAATGTCAATGCGACAATTTCTTTAACTTTTGCTATCGGTTCAGGTCTTGCGGCCGTTGCAGGCGCGCTGTTGTGCTCGGCATATCCCGCGATTTCACCGACAACCGGCGCAATGCCCGGTATTAAAGCCTTTACCGCAGCTGTATTCGGCGGTATCGGTTCTATTCCCGGTGCAATGATTGGCGGTATTTTGCTCGGCGTTATTGAGAATTTGAGCAAAGGCTATATTTCTACGCAACTTTCCGATGCGATTGTGTTTGCGGTTTTGATTATCGTGCTTCTTGTCAAGCCCACCGGTATTTTGGGCAAGAAGATGAACGAGAAGGTTTGAGGTGATTGGAATGGCAAAACAGAAAAAAAGTTTAAAACAATCTACCAAAAGCGACTTAATTACCTATGCAATGTTAGCTGTAGCCTTTGTTTTTGTGGAAGTAATGACTTTGACAGGCAACGCTTCCAATAAATTTATGGGCCTTTTGGTGCCACTGTGTTATTACTCTATTTTAGCCGTTTCTCTAAATTTGGTTGTCGGTATTTTGGGCGACCTTTCTTTGGGACACGCAGGATTTATGTGTATCGGCGCTTATGCCAGTGCGTTTTTTTCCGTTGGCTTTAAAGATACGATTACACAGGATTGGTTGCGATTTTTAATTGCATTGTTACTCGGCGGTCTTTTGGCAGGCTTTTTTGGATTTTTAATCGGCATTCCGGTTCTCCGATTAAAAGGTGACTATTTAGCAATTGTTACCTTGGCATTTGGTGAAATAATCAAAAACATTGTCAATCTGTTATATGTTGGTGTGGATTCTCAAGGGGTACATGTTGTGTTGGCAAACTCCGAGTCTTTCCAAATCGAGGAAGAAGGCAGGGTATTGATAAACGGTGCGCTCGGTATCACCGGTACACCACGCGACTCAAATTTTATCATTGGCTTTGCCCTTTTGGTCATTACGGTTTTTGTTTCTCTGAACCTGATTAACTCCCGTACAGGGCGCGCGGTGATGTCCATTCGCGATAACCGTATCGCGGCGGAATCCGTCGGTATCAATGTTACGAAATATAAACTGATTGTTTTCTCTGTTTCCGCATTTTTTGCGGGGATTGCAGGCGTTTTGTACGCGCACAATCTTTCTTCCCTGACAGCAACCACCAAAAATTTCGGCTACAATATGTCCATTATGATTTTGGTGTTCGTTGTTTTGGGCGGCATCGGCAGTACACGCGGCTCGATTATTGCGGCCGTGATTTTAACGGCGTTACCGGAGGTTTTGCGTGAATTAAACGATTACCGAATGCTCATTTATGCAATCGTTTTAATCCTTTTGATGCTTGCGAACAATAATGAAAAACTGAACGCTTATAAAGAAAAGATTTCCATTACCAATCTTTTCAAGAATAAAAAGGCGGGCAATACACTCGACAAGGAGGCGAATTCCTAATGGCACTGTTAGAAGTCAAAAATCTGGGTATCCAGTTCGGCGGCTTGCGTGCCGTTGACGAATTTAACCTCGAAATCGAAAAAGGCGCGCTTTACGGTTTAATCGGGCCGAACGGCGCAGGGAAAACGACGGTTTTCAATATGCTGACGGGCGTTTATAAACCGACGGACGGCGATATTTTGCTCGACGGGAAAAGCATTGTCGGCAAAAGCCAAATCGAAATCAACAAAATGGGTGGACTTCGCATATCTGATCAATGATTTCCGGCGCGTTCTCGATGTTGTTCATGGCGGCGCATTCCAGTAGGTCT
>CAMGGF010000173.1 GCA_946055445.1 uncultured Ruminococcus sp.
TGCCTGCATTTGCGGCAGATGCGAACAGCACAGCGGGCACGGTGCGCATTACTTCGGGCAGTCTGAATGTCCGTTCTGCACCGAGCACCTCGGCAACGGTTGTATCGTCGCTTTATAAGAATGAAACCGTAACGCTCATGCAAAGAAGCGGAGATTTTTGGAAAATCGAGTACGGTGACGGCAAATACGGCTATGCACACGCGAATTATATTGCGCCTGTATCGGGCGCATACGCGGCACGCGTGAAAACCGCGGGCGGCAATTTGAATGTCCGCACGGGTGCGGGGACTTCGTACAATATTCGCACCTCGCTTCCGAATGGGAAAACCGTGGTGGTGCTTTCGCAAAGCGGCGGTTGGGCGAAAATTCTGTATCACGGTAAAAGCGTGGGTTATGTCAGCAACAGGTATTTAACTGCGGCATCCTCGTCAAATACGGCAAACGGCAATGCGGCGGTGCGCTTGTCTGTTGTCAGTTATAAGCAGACAGACCCCCGTTGGGCAAATGTGAAAATCGGCACGGCGGGCGACACCATCGGCAGTTCGGGCTGTACCACAACCGCGCTTGCGATGACCGAAAGTTACCGCACGGGCACGACGATTACGCCCGCTATGATGGCGACAAGATTGGCCTATGCGCCTGCGGGGTGGCTTTATTGGCCGTCGAATTATTTGATTTCCACGAATGGGACGAATTATTTGCAGACGATTTACAATTTGCTGAAATCCGGTAAGCCCGTTATTCTCGGTATGAAAAAGGCAAGCGGCGCACAGCATTGGGTAGTCGTCACGGGCTTTACGGGCGGCGCGCTGACCGCGTCGAATTTCACCGTCAATGACCCGGGCTCGAATACCCGCACCACGCTGTCGTCTTTTGTCAGTGCATATCCGAATTTTTATAAAATGGTATATTATAAGTAAATTTGAATTTGTATTTGTCATCCTGAGCGTAGTGAAGGATCTCAAACAGCGCAAAGCAATAATGCGCGAAACGAGATTCTTCGCCTATCGGCGCAGAATGACAATCGGGCGGGCACCGGGTGCGCGCTCCTACGACACGCTGAAATTCTGCGTAGGGGCGGACGACCTCGGCCGCCCGTAAAAAATAGAGGTCATTTATTACGGGGCACCGTGTCGGCGCCCCGTTAGTTTTACGAAATTTTTGCGGGCGACAAGTGAATCGCCCCTACAATCGTAGGGAACGACCTTTGTGTCGTTCCGCAAAATAGTATCAAATTTTACGGGCGTGCGCAGAGCCCCGCCCTCTACGAACGAGTTGAATTCGTGCGTGTAGGGAACGGCCTTGACCGTTCCATGAAATCACATCAAAATCCACGTAAATAAGCGCACAAGAGACTTTCCCTTGTGCGCTTATGGCAGATTACTATTCAGTTCAGCACAGAGAACCGTCCCCTGTGTTATTTAGTCACAATCAGAGATCCGTCCCCTGATTGCTCTGTTCCACCACAAATCTGTTTTATATTCTTGCTACTCCTGTATCTCTTGCGGCTTGCATCACTGCCGCGGCAACGGTTTTGCCGACTCTTTCATCAAAGGCTTTCGGCAAAATGTATTCTGCGTTCAATTCTTCGTCGGAAACAAGCGACGCAATCGCCTTTGCCGCCGCTAATTTCATTTCTTCGTTGATTTCGCTTGCGCGGCAGTCCAGCGCGCCGCGGAAAATGCCGGGGAATGCCAAAACATTGTTAATCTGGTTGGGGAAGTCGCTTCTGCCTGTACCGACCACCGCCGCGCCTGCCGCTTTTGCCTTGTCGGGCATAATTTCGGGCACGGGGTTCGCCATCGGCAACACAATCGGATTTTTCGCCATAGAGGCAACCATTTCTTCGGTCACAATCCCCGGGGCGGAAACGCCGATGAATATGTCGGCACCTTGCATTGCGTCGGCAAGCGTACCCGTTTTCCGTTCGGCGTTGGTAAATTCCGCAATCGCCTGTTTTGCGGCGTTGCGTTTTTCGTCGCCCTTGCAAATAATGCCCTTACTGTCGCACATAATTACATTTTTAATGCCTTGACTGATGAGGAGTTTCGCAATGGCAATACCTGCCGCGCCTGCACCCGAAAAGACCGCCGTGCAGTCCTCGATTTTTTTACCAACTACGCGCAGGGCGTTGATCACGGCGGCGGCAACTACGACCGCCGTGCCGTGCTGGTCATCGTGGAAAATCGGAATATCGGTTTTTGCCTTTAATTTTTCCTCAATCTCAAAGCAACGCGGGGCGGCAATGTCCTCTAAATTCACACCGCCGAACGAGCCCGCCAACAGCGCAATGCAGTTGACGATTTCGTCTACATCTTTGCTTCGTACGCAAAGGGGAATGGCGTCCACGCCGCCGAATTCCTTAAACAGCACGCATTTGCCCTCCATAACGGGCATACCCGCCTCGGGGCCGATGTCGCCGAGTCCCAAAACGGCGGTGCCGTCCGTGACCACCGCAACTGTGTTCCAGCGGCGCGTTAATGCATAGGATTTGTTAATATCCTTTTGAATTTCCAAGCACGGCTGTGCTACGCCCGGGGTGTAGGCGAGCGAAAGCGCTTCTTTATCGCCTGCCTTTGCGCGTGTTTTGATTTCAATTTTACCCTGCCATTCGTAGTGAAGACGCAGGCTTTCCTTTGCGTAATCCATTTGTGTTGTTGCTCCTTAATTTGAATTGTTCTTGTTTTTTTGCACACGGACAGGTGAGGACACCTGTCCCTACGCGTGATTGTTTATTTTGTGCGTAGGGGCGATTCGCTTGACGCCCGCAGGATTGGATAGGATTTCGCGGACGGACAAGGATGTCCGTCCCTACGCGGTGTTCGCCCGTTTCGTTCGTCATTCTGAGGCGTAAGCCGAAGAATCTCTTGCACTGTTTTTTATTGTATGTGAACGAGATCCTTCACTGACGCTCGGGATGATAAATCTTTTGCGTTTTTTGCGGAACGGTACGACCGTTCCCTACACGCACAAATTTCCAATCGAGAGGATAGTGCGTAGGGGCTGGCGTCCTCGACAGCCCGTTAGTTTTCTGTGATTTTGCGGAATGGTCAAGACCATTCCCTACAAATACAAATTTCCAATCGAGAGGAGAGGGAAAGAATACCTACCAAGTAAATTTACGATTTGTGCGTCAGACACGGCGGGGCGCCGAGTCGTCGCCCCCTACAAGTGCATATTCCCAATCGAGAGGAGAGGGAAAGAATACCTACCAAGTAAATTTACGAATCAATGTTCAATCCAGCCGCGGGCGCAGTCAACGGCACGCAACCAACCGTGATACAGTCTGTCGCGCTCTTCCAAAACCATTTTCGGCTCAAAAATTTTGTCCACTTTGCGAACGGCTTCGAGTTCTTCGTAATTTTCCCAGAACCCGACGGCAAGCCCCGCGAGGAAAGCCGCACCGAGCGCCGTGGTTTCTACCATTTTCGGGCGGTTAACTTTGGTGCGAATGAGGTTTGCCTGAATTTGCATCATAATGTCGCTGACCGAGGCGCCGCCGTCCACGCGCAGTTCCGAAAGTTCAATGCCGGAGTCGGCTTTCATTGCCTCCAAAAGGTCAGTCATTTGATAGGCGATTGCTTCGAGCACGCTTCGTGCAATATGCTCACGCTTGACGCCGCGCGTCAACCCCACAATCGTACCGCGCGCGTACATATCCCAATACGGCGCGCCGAGCCCCGTAAAGGCAGGCACAAAATAGATGCCGTTGGCGTTTTCCACACTTTC
>CAMGGF010000174.1 GCA_946055445.1 uncultured Ruminococcus sp.
CGCGTGCAGGTTTGCAAAGTCAAAATTTTGTCGGTCGGCAAAACCTCCACATCGGTGTGATACAGGCTTCGCTTTTGGACTTCGGCAATAAATTCCGCAAAATTTTCATCGGTCATAAACGGATATATGTAATTGAACACATAGCCGTTGTCGAGTTCGGGCGAGGCGGTGGTCAAAAACACCGCAAATACCTTCCATTTGTAGTTTTTGTAAATGGTATTGCACTCGATAACGGGCGCGGTTTTGTAAAATTCGATGTCCTTGTAGTTTTCCAAATCGGAAAACATTGTGGAGTCGAGATAATTGTGCCCGTAAATAATCGTGTTTTTGTTGAAGGTGTCTATGCTGTTGCGATAATCCATAAACACGCTGCCGCGCCGTTCGTATGCCTTGTAAAAATTGCGGCGCATATAGTAATCGTTATCCGTCGCCTGCACAACCGGATGGTTAATCGCAGTATTGGGAATCACAATCCACCCGACCAAATCGTTGTTTTCATTGTACGCCGCGCGGTACTGCGGCTGCACTTCGGCAGGCTCTGCGGGGTAAGTTTCCGCCGCGCTTGTCATTTCGACAATGTTTTGCGCCAAGCGTTTGCTGTCATACGCTTCTTTAAAATATTTTATGCATATTCCGCCGGAAACCAGCAAAACCAAAACGGAAATCACGGTAATTATGCGATTGAAAACACCGCTTTTTTTGCGTTTTTTCTTCGGCGGTTTCGGTGTCGGCGCGTCAGGAACCATATCCGTTACCCGCGCATATTGCTTATTGCTCATGTAACAAGTACCTCCGCACCGTTTCCAACGCGTGCTGTGCCGATGCCGTGCGGTTTTGCTCCCGCACATTGTCAACAAACTGATTTTCATATTTTTCAACGGTCACGCCGTCTTTGCTTGCCAAAGCGATAAAAACCAGCCCTACGGGTTTGTTTGTATCGTCGGAATTCGGCCCTGCAATGCCCGTTACGGCAACCGCCAAATCCGCGTCGGCGGCTTTGCGCGCGCCCAACGCCATTTCGCGTGCGGTTTGCGCGCTGACCGCGCCATAGGCTTGCAAGGTTTCGGCGCGCACGCCGAGCCATTTTTCTTTCAAACGGTTGGAATAGGTCACCAAAGAGCCGTGAAACACCGCAGACGCCCCCGAAACATCGGTTAAGCGTTTGGCGATAAGCCCCCCTGTGCAGGACTCCGCCGCCGTGAGCGTCAGCCCTTTTCGGTTAAGCAGAGAAATGACTTCTTCTTCCAGCGTCATAGCGTACCTCATTAAAAAGTGGTTTTAATCAATTCAAATCGTGTGCCCGCAACCGCGCGTTCCACAAGCGCTTCTACATCGAGCGCGCTTTCGGCGTGCTCTAAAAACGGAATTTGCGGACGGGTTTTCGGGTGCTTCGGCGTAAATACCGTACAGCAATCCTCATACGGCTGAATGGAAATCGAAAAAGTATCAATCTGCCGCGCGCGCAAAATGATTTCATCTTTGTCCATACCGATAAGCGGACGGAATACGGGAAGCCCGACCACCGCATCGGTACAGCCCAAAGAGAGCATTGTTTGGCTTGCCACCTGCCCGACGCTTTCGCCTGTGATAAGCGCGGCGCAATCTTCTCTTCGGGCAATGCGTTCAGCAATGCGCATCATAAACCGGCGCATAATCAAGGTGAACAGTTCTTCGGGGCAGTTGTCGCGGATTTGCGTTTGAATTTCGGTAAACGGCACGGTGTAAAGCCCGATGTCGCCGCTGTATTTCGCCACCTGCCGCAACAAATCGTGCACTTTCATTTCCGCCTGCGGCGAAGTGAACGGCGGGGACGCAAAATGCACCGCGTCGAGCACAATGCCGCGTTTTGCCATCATCCAACCCGCGACGGGGCTGTCAATGCCGCCGGAAATGAGCAGCGCCGCTTTGCCGCCCGTGCCCACGGGCATACCACCCGCGCCTTTGATTTGGTTGCAACGGATATATGCTTTTTTCTCGCGCACTTCTACCGTGACCACACGGTCGGGATTGTGCACATCGACTTTCAAATGCCCGAATGCCGAAAGCAACGCCCCGCCGACCTCACGGCTGATTTCGGGCGAGGTTAAGGGGAAATTCTTATCCGACCGCTTCGCCTCGACCTTAAAAGTCGAAATTTCCGAAAGCGTGTCGGCGAGATATTCTTTTGCGGCGGATACAATTGCCGCCATATCTTTTTCGACCGCCGCCGCACGCTGAAAGCCCGCGATACCGAACACTTTGGACAGGCGTTCCACTGCCTCGTCCATATCGAAATTTTCATCGGTTGGTTCTATTGTAACCGTAGATTGTGAACGGGATATGACAAACGCGCCCAAACCTTGCATTCTGCGCTTAATATTTTTTACCAATACGCTTTCAAAGGTGGAACGGTTTAAGCCTTTGAGCGCCAATTCGCCGTTTTTGATTAAAATAATTTCCTGCATACTTTATCCTTTTTTACGAAGTGTTTGCACTTCGGTTTTTATGGCGTTTAAACACGCGTTGATTTCATCTTCTGTGGTTTCGCGGGAAAGACTGATGCGCACGGCGGTGTCGATTTCCGAAGCACGAAGCCCCATTGCCGTCAGCACCGGGCTGCGGTGCCCCTTCGCGCAAGCAGAGCCTGCCGAAACATACACACCCTGCGATGACAGATAATTTACACTCACCTGCGAGGGAATACCCTCGACGGAAATGTTGACAATATAAGGAAGTGCGTTTTCGGGGGAATTTACACGAATGCCCTCGATTTCCCGCAAACCTTCTATCAGTCGGTCACGAAGCACACAAACGCGCGCGGCATTTTTCCGAATATCGCCGACCGCCGCCGTTGCCGCGCCGAATGCCGCAATCGCGGGCATTGCCTGCGTACCCGAAACAAGCCCGTTTTCCTGCCCGCCGCCGCATAGATACGGCTTTATGTGCAACCCCTGCCGCACATACAAAGCGCCCGCGCCCTTTACCCCGTGGATTTTGTGGGCGCTGACGGAAAGCAAATCAATGCCGCATTTTTTCGGGGCAATCGGCAGTTTCATAAAGCCCTGCACCGCGTCCACATGCAAAAGTGCTTTGCTCTTTTTGCCCCGCAAAACACTTGCGATTTTGTCAAACGGCAAAACACTGCCGACTTCGTTGTTGACTGCCATCAGGCTCACGAGAACCGTACTGTCATCAATGGCATTACGGAACTGCTCTGCGGTAATGTTGCCGTCGGTATCGGGCAAAAGGCGTATCACCGTAAAGCCCTGTTCTTCTAAACGGCGCATACAGTTTTCCACACTCGGATGTTCAAACGCCGTGGTGACGATTTTGCCGCCGCGCCGCCCCGCTTTCTCGGCCGCGCCGAAAATCGCGGTATTATTCGCCGCCGTACCGCTGGGCGTGAAATACACTTCCGCGCTGTCTGCCGAAAGGGATTTCGCAACCTGCCTGCGTGCTTCTTCGAGCATTTGCAGTGCCGAAAACCCGCATTCGTGCAAAGAAGAAGGATTGCCGAACACTTCGGTCATCGCTTTCGTTGCGGCTTCCACCGCCGCTTTGCACGGCTTTGTGGTCGCGCTGTTGTCGAGATAACAATTCAAAGCAAACACTCTTTTCAAAAAACTTTCAAAATACAACAATATCGCAGTTTTTTATTATACACGAAATTCTCCGCTTTGGCAAATAAAACAGCATATTTTTTCAAAGAAATTTCTGTATATTTTCATATTTT
>CAMGGF010000175.1 GCA_946055445.1 uncultured Ruminococcus sp.
ATGTTCGGCGCGGAAATGCGCTTTACAAGCTATCTGTTCTCGGTGCTTTTGACCGTTCTGTTTGCGGTGCTTGTCAATGCGCTGATGTTCTTCCGACTGAAAAAGGTTGATATGATTGAATCGCTCAAATCGGTGGAATAACTAAAAAAACACCTAAAAAAACGATGCCTGCAAGCGCGGGCATCGTTTTTTTTGCGTCAGGAACTTCTCACAAGATTCTAACAAAAACAGTAAAGTTTTAGCCTGCGCTTGACTTTGTATTTTAAATGCGGTATAGTACAGTTTCCGGTAGGACGGTTTTTCTGCCGATAGGCAGTAAAAAGGAGTGGTTATATGCAAAAGAGAACAAAACGCATACTCGGTATTGTTGCGGCGGCGGTGGCAATTGTGCTTTTGATTCCTGCTCTTGGCATCGGTATTGATTTTTTGAAATCGGCAATACGGGATTCTAAGCCTGCCAACTATTACTTGGATACATGGCGCATCGAATTTCCAAAATCTGCGAAAGAGACTTATTCCTGTAAGACAGACGGGCGCGACTGGTGGGGATATAACATCTATACAATTGAACCCGAGGACGATGCAGCATTTGCCGATTATGCGACCGACCCTATCGAGCCGAAAGAACTCAAAAAAATGACAGCGATATTAGACCGTGTGCAAGTACCCGAAGAACAGCGACCGAATTTGGAACAGGTGGATCAGTGGAAACACTTCGGGGAAAACGAAAGCCTTGTTTCGGCAGAGGATATATACATGGATAATTTATATGTCCTGTATGATAGACAGAGCCATACAGTATATACGCTTATAAGTCATAGGTAGAGGGTAGAGCGCAAAAGAAAACAGTCGATTAAAAAAGTGTGGAATAATTCCGTATTTTTTGCAAAAAAAATCCAGTTCTTGTATAAACTGCATATTGCAATTTTCCACAAGATATAGTATACTGTCGATACAAACCAAACGAAATGTACGACTGACGGAATCCGAACAGGAACGCAGAACAACTGCGGGGGAGTACAGTTTCGTATTTTGTGCCGACCGTCTGGGCAATCTTGCATAGAGGTTGCCCTTTTTCTATGCAAGCGGATAGATAAAGGAGAACAATATGGATTTCAACGCATGGAATGGATTTAAAAGAGGGGAATGGAACGAAAACATCAATGTGCGCGATTTCATTCTGCGCAACTACACCCCCTATTTGGGCGAAGCCGACTTTTTGGCAGGCCCCACCGCGCGGACAAGCGCGTTAATGGAAAAATGCAACGAACTGTTTAAAGCGGAACGCGAAAAAGGCGGCGTTTTAGATGTCGATACCGAAACCGTATCGTCTTTGGTGACCTACAACACAGGCTATATCGACCGGGAAAACGAGTTGATTGTCGGTTTGCAGACCGACGCGCCTTTGAAACGCGGCGTCAACCCCTTCGGCGGTATTCGTATGGCTCGAAGTGCCGCAAAAGCCTACGGCTACGAACTTTCCGACAAAATCGAGGAAGAATTCCGCTACAAAACCACCCACAATGACGGTGTGTTTCGCGCCTATACCGACGAAATGCGCGCGGTGCGCCATATCGGGCTGTTGACGGGGTTGCCCGACGCCTACGGCCGCGGCAGAATTATCGGCGACTATCGCCGCGTGGCGCTGTACGGCGTAGATGTTTTAATCGAGGAAAAGAAAAAAGACAAAGCCGCATACGGGCAAAAAAATATGAACGCCGACAACATTCGCCAATGCGAAGAACTGTATCAGCAAATTCACTTTTTGGAATTGCTCAAAGAAATGGCGCAAATGTACGGCTATGACATCAGCCGTCCGGCGGAAAATGCCCGTGAAGCCGTGCAGTGGCTGTATTTCGGCTACCTTGCCGCGATTAAAGAACAAAACGGCGCCGCAATGTCCTTGGGGCGTACAAGCACTTTCCTCGATATTTATTTCGAGCGCGACCTTAAAAACGGCACGCTGACCGAGGAGGGCGCACAGGAATTGATGGACGATTTCGTAATGAAACTGCGCTTGGCGCGCCATTTGCGCACGCCCGAATATAACGAACTGTTCGGCGGCGACCCGATGTGGATTACCGAAAGCATCGGCGGTCAAAGCACAGACGGACGCACGCTGGTCACGAAAAACTCTTACCGTGTGCTCAATACGCTCTACACCCTCGGCCCCGCGCCCGAACCGAATTTGACGGTGCTGTGGTCTGACCAACTTCCCGCGCCGTTTAAGAAATTCTGCGCGCAAGTTTCGATTGATACCGACTCCATTCAGTATGAAAACGACGATGTGATGCGCCCGATTTACGGTGACGATTACGCCATTGCCTGCTGTGTTTCGGCAATGCAGGTCGGCAAGCAGATGCAGTTCTTCGGCGCGCGTTGCAACCTTGCAAAATTATTGTTGCTCGCCATCAACGGTGGCTATGACAATATGTCCGAACAGCGAATCGGGCCGCAAATGGAACCTGTCAAAGGGGACACACTCGATTACGCCGATGTCGCGGGACGGTTCTCGGTGTACCTTTCGTGGTTGTGCCGGCTGTATGTCAACACGATGAATGTCATTCACTATATGCACGACAAATATGCCTACGAAAAAATCCAAATGGCGTTGCACGATACCGATGTCACGCGCTTTATGGCATTCGGTGTGGCGGGGCTTTCCGTTGCGGCAGACAGCCTTTCGGCAATTCTGTATGCTAAAGTGCACCCCGTGCGCGACGAAAACGGCTATGTGGTGGATTTTGAAACCGAAGGTGAATTTCCGACCTACGGCAACGATGATGACCGCGTGGATTTCATTGCGAAATCTTTGCTGGAAAGCACGATTACGGAACTGCGCAAAACCCCGACTTACCGCAATGCTGTGCATACCCTTTCGGCACTGACGATTACCTCGAATGTGGTGTACGGCAAAAAGACGGGCAGCACGCCCGACGGCAGAAAAAAAGGTGAGCCGTTCGCGCCCGGCGCAAACCCGATGCACAACCGCGAAAAGAACGGCGCACTCGCCTCGTTAAACTCCGTGGCAAAAATGCCGTATGATTCCTGCCGTGACGGCATTTCCAACACCTTTTCCATTGTGCCGCAGGCGCTCGGCAAAACAGAAACGGAACGCGCGGACAATCTCGTTTCCATTTTGAACGGTTATTTTAACAACAAAGCACACCATATCAATGTCAATGTGATGAACCGTGAAATGCTGATGGAAGCCTATGAAAATCCCGAAAAATACCCGAATCTCACCATTCGCGTATCGGGTTATGCGGTAAACTTCCACAAACTGTCGCGCGAACAGCAAAAAGAAGTGATTATGCGCACTTTCCACAGTGCGATGTGAATGCGAAACTCATTCTGCGGGGTGCTATTGTAGCACACCGCAGATTTGTTGTGCAGTATAAATTTTTATTTATATTTGTCATCCTGAGCGTAGCGAAGGATCTCAAACAGCGCAAAGTGTAAAGGGTGCAAAACGAGATTCTTCGCCTATCGGCTCAGAATGACAACGCGTAGGGGGCGACGACTCGGCGCCCCGTTGTAGGGGCGCGCATTGCGCGCCCGCCCGTGGATTTTGATGTAATTTTGCGGAACGACACTAAGGTCGTTCCCTACGGTTGTAGGGGCGATTCACGAATCGCCCGTGGATTTTGATGTAATTTTATGCGGGCGTGGATTTTCTCCGAAAACGGGCACCCTTTTGTCC
>CAMGGF010000176.1 GCA_946055445.1 uncultured Ruminococcus sp.
ATTGTTTAATATTTCATTATTTCTAGAAAAATAAAAAAGTATGACAAACAAAGCAACGATTATTAGAGAGATTGGAAGCCCGATTGTAAACATTTTCCCCCAATCATTGTGGGTCTTTTTCTGAATAATATATATTAGAACAAATATGAATAGAACCATAATTACCATAGAAATTGGATATTTATATACGGTTATCCCAATTAACGATATCGTTAGTATTATAATAAGAGGTATCCCCAAATTCTTATCTTTCATTCATCTTCTCCTTGAAAGAGTTCAATTAAATGAAGACAGGGGACGGTTCTCTGTCTTCGGTTTTTTGAGATATCAGATGCCAAGACACAGAACCGTCCCCTGTCTTTCAACTCCGTCCCCTGTCTTTTCCTAAACCGTCCCCCTGTGTTTCCACTGTGTTGTGGTCCCCCTGTGTTGTGGATAAATCCGGTATATAATCCTCATAGACAAATTCTCCGTTTTCTTTCCACCCAATTCTTTGAACAAAAGGAGAATTGTCATATCGGATATATAATATCGACCAAGAGTTACCTGCATAGTTGTCAATAATCGGAATAAGATTTGCTTTTTTAGTTATTGCGGTTTTTATCTCATTTATAACTTGGGCGTCGGTTGTATCCCAAGTTCTCGGATTCCAATCAGCAAAAACCTCTACAATTTGGTGACTATTCACATTTGGAAGAATAAAATCAAAATCATTTCTTATATAAAACCAGCCATGTGAACCCACAACAGAATCATTCTTTTTGTATATAATAATGGGGGCTTTTATTGAATCATTTTTACATACGAAATATTTATCTTTCTCTAACCTAAACTCTGTTGAATCGGAGAATTCAATGGCTAAATCATTAGTTTCCGCTAAATAATAAGCGGGAGATATGGCATCATTTATATTCTTACTATCTTTAAAAAGCACTTCTGTATATTCCGCACCACTGTATTTTAACAACCCGTTTTCTTCTGTAATTGCAGAATTTTTTTTGTGTCATTACCAAAAATAAGTACGATAGCAACTGCAATAAATATCAGGCAAAACAGTACTGCAAAAATATTCAAAAACAACTTTTTCTTTTTCGGCATAATTTCACCTCTATGGAAGACAGGGGACGGTTCTCTGTCTTCATTTTTTGAGATATCAAATGCCAAGACACAGAACCGCCCCCTGTGTTCTGTTTTTTTATTGCCAAAAAGTCATATAATTCTCAATTTGTTCTTCAACATTCGTCAACGGTTCTTGGAATGTTTCATCAATATATAAAACAGATTCGTCGGAGACGAAAATCGCGCGAAGTTTTAGGCGCTCATCGTTGTAAAAGTACAACACTTCACCCTTGGGCGTTGTTTTTGTCAGCAACGGATAGTCTTTTGCCTTTTCTGAATCCAACCAATAACGGTTTTGCTCAACGCGATTTGTCATTTCGTCTGTGATAGCATTTTTAATCCAAAACGGTGCCTTTACATACTGTACTGCGCCTTTGCTTGCCGTTTCATCGGTTGCGGAAGAAACGGTATAATCAAGGGACACTGCATAATACGGTCCGTATTCCACTTGACGGGGCGCAATCGCGGTTACGGTGCGTTCCTCTCCGATTGGCGTGTGCATAGCCGTCGCAGACATACTTAAACCCGTGTGCTTTTCTAAAAGCGTTTCGGAACGGAATGCGTCATTGCAGAGCAAAACAGCATAATTTGCAAGGCTTACGGCGAATACTGCCAAAAGACAAACGGAAAGTATTCTCTGCGTTTTTGTGCGTTTGCGCGTAAACAGAGATACGGTTTCATCGGACGGCGTTTTACACACATAAACCAAATACAAAATTGTACGGTGTAAAAAATATACCCAAAAGCATAGAAAAACAGGAACCAATCCAAACCAATGCAGTGTGTATTCAAACGCATCGAGAGACGCCATAATGGTATATTCTTTTAAACACCACATTAATATTACGGAGAACAGTAAAAAAAGTATCGTGCGTAGTGTAAAAGCAAATTTCTTTTTCATATTAATACCCCTTGTCGTGCTCAGAACACAGGGGACGGTTCTCTGTCTTCATTTTTTGAGATATCAGATGCCAAGACACAGAACCGCCCCTGTGTTAACTTCACCTGTCTATTCCCTGTAAACAATATAGCATATTTGAAAAAGGTTGTCAATCACAGCGCACGCTGTTTTCGATGTGTCGGGAACGGTTGCCGATTTGTTTTTGCAAGCAATTTGCGTTCGGCAAAACGGCGTCTGTGTATTTTTCACCTTTGCGGGCAAACTAAACGCGGTGATGTATATGCTTTCTGTTTGGTCGGCAAATTCCGAATTGCCGTCATTTCCCCAACTTTCAAATGACAAAAAAACCGATGTGCTGATTGTCGGCGGCGGGATTACGGGACTTTTGTGCGCGTATATGCTGAAAACGCACGGCGTGGACTGCGTTGTGTTGGAAGCGGACCGCATTTGCCGCGGTGTTACGCAAAACACAACCGCCAAAATTACCGTACAGCACGGATTTATATATGACAAATTATTAAAACGCTGCGGAACAGAAAAAGCACAGATGTATCTGTGCGCCAACGAACGGGCTTTACAGCGGTATCGGGAACTTTGCGGCAATATCGCCTGCGATTTTGAAACGAAAGACAATATTGTATATACGAAACAAAACCGTCGGAAAACGGAAGCCGAATTGCGCGCATTGGAAACACTCGGCGCAAAGGCGGAGTTTTCGGAAACAATCCCCGTACCGATTGAAATTGCGGGTGCGGTGCGTGTCCCGAATCAAGCGCAGTTCAATCCGCTGAAGTTTTTGGCGGAAATTGCAAAGGGACTTGAAATTTACGAGCAGAGTAAGGTCTTTGAAATACGGGACAACCGCGCCTTTACCGCACACGGCACGGTGCAGGCAAAGCAGTTTATTGTTGCAACGCATTTCCCGATTTTTAACAAGCACGGCGGATATTTTTTGAAACTCTACCAAGAGCGTTCTTACGCGCTGGCACTTGAAAACGGCCCGAAAATCAACGGAATGTATGTCGATGAAGCCCCAAAGGGTATGTCTTTTCGCAATTACGGGGACCTCCTGCTTATAGGCGGCGGCGACCACCGCACAGGCAAGATCGGCGGCAATTACGGAGAATTGCGCAGTTTTGCAAAAGTGCATTACCCCGCATGTGCGGAAGCGTATGTTTGGGCAACGCAGGACTGTATGAGTTTGGACGGCGTGCCGTATATCGGGCAGTATTCCAAGGCTTTGCCGAATGTGTATGTTGCAACCGGTTTTAATAAATGGGGAATGACCTCTTCTATGGCGGCGGCTGAACTATTGCGCGATAGGATTGTAGGCAAAGAAAACGATTGCGCGGCTGTGTTTTCTCCGTCACGCAGTATGCTGACTGTGCAACTTGCCGTCAACGGCAGCACATTTTTAACCGGCGTTTTGACGCCGACGAAAAAACGCTGTCCGCATTTGGGCTGTACATTGAAATGGAATCCGACAGAGCACACTTGGGATTGTCCCTGCCACGGCTCCCGCTTTGCGGAAGACGGCAAATTGATTGAAAACCCCGCTACGGACGATTTGAAAAAATAGGCGTGGCGGTTTATCTCGCACCGAGTGCGAATTTTTATTTATAGTATAAATTTTTATTTGTCATCCTGAGCGAAGCGAAGGATCTCAAAAGAAAAATGTATC
>CAMGGF010000177.1 GCA_946055445.1 uncultured Ruminococcus sp.
ATGCGTAGGGAACGTCATTGCCCGTTCCGTTAATTACCCCCACAAACCCCAATTTGTCATCCTGAGCGAAGCGAAGGATCTCAAACAGAACAAAATATAAAATGTGCGAAACGAGATTCTTCGGCTGTCGCCTCAGAATGACAAGCGGGCGGCGAGTCGGCCGTCCCTACAACACAACGGAAACGACTATTTTTTACCATATAAATGGGGTATCACTATGGAATATTTTGCAAAACAATATGATGTTGCCGTCATCGGCGCGGGGCACGCGGGTATTGAGGCCGCGCTCGCGGCGGCGCGGCTCGGGTGTTCGGTGATTGTATTCACCATCAATCTTGATTGGATTGGCAATATGCCGTGCAATCCGTCCATCGGCGGCACCTCAAAAGGGCATTTGGTGCGCGAAATTGATGCACTCGGCGGCGAAATGGGCAAGGCGGCGGACAAAACCGCCATTCAAACGCGAATGCTCAACCGCGGCAAAGGGCCTGCGGTACACTCTTTACGCGCGCAGATTGACCGCCGTGAATACGCCAAAGTGATGAAACACACCCTCGAATTGCAGGAAAATTTGGATGTTAAGCAGGCAGAAGTGGTGGATTTGCACCGAAATACCGAAGGGCTTTGGCAGTTGACCACGCAATTAGAGGCAATCTACACCGCAAAAACCGTTGTCCTCGCTACGGGCACCTTCCTCGGCGGGCGAGTTTACATTGGCGATGTGTCTTATGAAAGCGGGCCGGACGGTATGTTCCCCGCAACCGCACTCTCGGAATCACTGCATGCGCTGAAAATTCCGCTGCGCCGCTTTAAAACGGGCACACCCTCGCGTGTGAACCGCCGCAGTATTGATTTTTCTGTGCTGGAAATGCAGGAACGCGACGAAAACACCACGCCGTTTTCCTTTGACAATGACGCGCCTGCGCCCGACCGTGCCGCGTGCTACATTGCCTACACCAACGACGAAACCAAACAGGTGATTTTGGACAATATTCAGTACTCGCCCCTATACAGCGGCAAAATTCACGGTGTAGGGCCGCGCTACTGCCCGAGTTTTGAAGACAAAATTATGCGTTTCCCCGAAAAACAGCGTCACCAGTTGTTTATTGAGCCGTGCGGGTTAGACACAGAGGAATTATATTTGCAGGGTATGTCCTCCTCGCTCCCCGAAAGCGTGCAGTTGCAGTTTTTGCGCACCATAAAAGGTTTGGAGAAAGTCGAAGTGATGCGCACCGCCTATGCGATTGAATATGATTGCGTTGACCCGCTGGCATTAAAGCCGTCTTTGGAATTTCTCGATTTGGACGGGCTGTTCGGGGCAGGGCAGTTCAATGGCTCTTCGGGCTATGAAGAGGCGGCGGCGCAGGGACTCATAGCGGGCATCAACGCCGCGCGCAAGGTGCAGGGCAAACCTGCGTTTGTGCTCGACCGCGCCTCGTCCTATATCGGTACGCTGATTGATGATTTGGTCACAAAAGGGTGTATGGACCCCTACCGTATGATGACTTCGCGCTCGGAATACCGCCTGTTACTGCGGCAGGACAACGCCGACCTGCGTTTAACGCCGCTTGGGCGCGAAATCGGGTTGGTCTCCGACGCAAAATACGCGCGGTTTTTGGAAAAGAAAGCGCAGATTGATGCAGAGCGCAAGCGGGTAGAGGACGCGTCTATTCCTTTGACAGACGAATTACAAGCATTGCTTGTTTCACGTGAAACATCGCCTTTGAAAACGGGCGTGAAACTCGCAGAACTGCTCAAACGCCCGCAGTTGACCTACGAACTGCTTGCGCCGTTTGACAAAACGCGCCCCGATTTGCCACCAGAAGTGTTTGAACAGGTGGAAATCGAACTGAAATACGAGGGCTACATTCGCCGCCAACAGGCGCAAATTCACGAAATGCGGCGGCTTGAAAGCAAGCAAATCCCCGCAAATACCGATTACAACGCGATTGACGGTCTGCGGTTGGAGGCGCGCGAGAAGTTAAGCAAAATCCGCCCCGAAAATGTCGGGCAGGCATCGCGCATCAGCGGTGTGTCGCCGGCGGATATTTCGGTTTTGCTCATTTACCTTGCAAAGGAGGGCGTGTGATGCTCAATCGTACACTTTTAGAAAAGACGGTACAGCCGTTCGGCGTGACGGTGGACGATGACGCCTTTGCGCGTTTAGATGCTTACGCCGAATTGCTCGTGGAAACCAACAAGCAATTCAATTTAACGGCGATTACCGAGCCGGACGAAGTAACCGTCAAGCATTTTGCCGACTGCCTTTCGCTGTTTGGCGCGGCAGAACTCCCCGCACACGCAAAAATTATGGATGTCGGCACGGGGGCGGGCTTCCCGGGGCTTGTGTTAAAGTTGTATCGCCCCGATTTAGAGGTCACTTTTTTAGACAGCACCAAAAAGAAGTTGGGCTTTATTGAAACCGTGCTTTCTGCGGTTTCGCTTTCGGGCGAGACGGTGCACGCGCGCGCCGAAGAGGCGGGGCAAAGCGCGAAATACCGCGAAAAATACGATTTTGCAACCGCCCGCGCGGTTTCGGATTTGCGCAATTTGGCGGAATACTGCCTGCCGTTTGTGAAATTGGGCGGCACATTCCTCTCCATGAAATCCGCCGCCGCCGATGCGGAAATCGACGGCGCAAAGAATGCTTTACGGTTGTTGGGCGGAAAAATCGCGGCAGATAAAGTGTTTGATTTGGTCGAAAACACGCCGCGCCGTGTGCTTTTGATTGAAAAAATATCGCAAACCCCGTCAAAATATCCGCGCCCCTCTGCCAAAATCGCCAAAAACCCCTTAAAATAAGCGGAAAAATCCGCGAAACACCGCCGTTTTGGGCGAACGGTTTTTCTTTACATTTTGAGCCTCTGCGTGCTATTCTTGTGTCACAGGACAAGCACAGCGGAGGTTTTTCTTATGCGAACACCGAAAGTAAAAAGTACGGGACAAATCTTTTTAATCCCGCAGGAACAAATTATCCCCAACCCCAACCAACCGCGCAAACGGTTTGACTATGATGAATTGGAGGGCTTGGCGCAAAGTATTCGCCAAAACGGCATTTTACAGCCGATTACCGTGCGTCAACTTGACGACGGTCGATTTGAACTGATTTCAGGCGAACGGCGGTTGCGCGCGGCGCGACTTGTGGGATTGCCGAAAATTCCGACCATCGTCACGGAAATCGACAACAAAAACTCCGCAATATTCTCGTTGATTGAGAATTTGCAACGGCAGGATTTGGATTTCTTTGAAGAGGCGGAGGCGATTGACCGCCTGCTGTCCGAATACGGTATGAGCCGCGAGGAATTGTCCGCAAAACTCGGCAAAGCGCGCTCCACGATTTCGAACAAACTGCGCCTGTTGCAGTTGCCCGAGGATATGCGTTATCACCTGACGCGCGCGGGGCTTACCGAACGCCACGCGAGAGCGCTTTTGCTTTTGGAAAACGATGACCGCCGCGCCCGTGCGCTCGGCATTATGATTGACCGACATTTGACGGTTGCCGAAAGCGAACGGCTGATTGAACAAATGCTCTCGAAAGAGGGCAAAACCCGCAACAATTTCCGCGGGATTCGCGATGTGCGCGTGTTTATCAACACCTTAAACCACGCGGTAGATACCATTCGCCGCGCCGGTGTGGACGCAGACGCCGCCAAAAGCGAAACGCCCGAATACATCGAATACATTGTGCG
>CAMGGF010000178.1 GCA_946055445.1 uncultured Ruminococcus sp.
AGATAGTTCTTTGTAAATCTTTCGGGAATGAATTTGATTTCGCCCTTTTCCACCGCCTCAATAGCAGGCTTTGCAAGGGGTACCATACGAACGAACCATTGCTTGGAAACCATCGGCTCGATGGTGCTGTGGCAACGGTAGCAAGTGCCAACCTCGTGCTTGATAGGCTCAATTTCTTTGATATAGTCGCCGGCTTTGAGGTCTTCCAGTATGGCTTTTCTTGCTTCCATAGTGGTCATACCCGCGTATTTACCGCAGTCAAGAACCTCGGGCTCATTTTCCGCCGCCCTGCCGCTTGCAACAAGTTCATCGGCAATTCGTTTATCCTCGGCACCTGTAAGGTGACCGTCATAGGTAAATGTGCGGACAATGGGAAGATTGTGTCTCTGCCCTACCTCAAAGTCGTTGGGGTCATGGGCAGGGGTAATCTTCACAACGCCCGTTCCCTTTGTCATATCTGCGTGTTCATCGCAAACAATGGGGATTTCCTTATTGAGTAAGGGCAGTATGACATGACAGCCGTGCAGATGCTTGTATCTTTCGTCCTCTGCGTTAATGGCAACCGCCGTATCACCGAGCATGGTTTCGGGACGGGTTGTGGCAAGTTCAAGTTGTTCGCCGGTTTCTTTAACGGTGTAAAGCAGATGCCAGAAATTGCCCTCTTTTTCTTCATATTCAACCTCTGCGTCGGATATCGAGGTGTTACAGCAAGGGCACCAGTTTACCATACGGTTGCCCCTGTAAATCAAATCCTTTTCATACAGACGGCAAAACACCTCGTTTACCGCCTTGTTACAGCCTTCGTCAAGGGTAAAGCGCTCTCTGTCCCAATCGCAAGAGGAACCCATTTTTTTGAGTTGTTCAATAATTCTGCCGCCGTACTGCGCTTTCCAACCCCACGCGCGCTCCAGGAATTTTTCACGCCCCAAATCCTCTTTGGTGACGCCCTCTTTGCGCATTGTCTCCACGATTTTTGCCTCGGTGGCGATAGAGGCGTGGTCCGTGCCGGGCAACCAAAGGGTATCATACCCCGCCATACGGTGATAGCGGATTAAAATATCCTGCAAGGTATTATCCAGCGCGTGGCCCATATGCAGTTGCCCCGTGATGTTTGGGGGCGGAATCACGATGGTATATGTTTTCTTGCCTTCCTCACGCTTGGCGTGGAAATATTTTTTGTCGAGCCAGGTTTTATAAAGCCTTTCTTCAACATTTTTGGGATTGTATTGTTTTTCGAGTTCCTTGGACATAGTATTCCTCCCGTATATTTTACTTGTTATATTTTTTGTTTTGTTGTTAACCATTTCATTGGATTTTCGTCAATGTAGCGCCATTTTTCCGCATAATCTTCTTCATTACGAATAACATGTTCGTAATAATCACGCTGCCATAAAATCGCCGTTGGATTGTTTGAATTTTCTCGATACCGCTTGGTTGTAGAGGATTTCAATCTGCCGACCACATCGCGTAGTGGCGGGTTTCCACGCCCGCCCTGCGCGCCGGTTAAGGCAATTAACAAATGTATATGATTTGGCATAATGCAATAATTATCCACACAAACGCCATCGTAGTTTTCGTGAATAAATTGTATACATTCTTCGACCGTCTTACCGACAGGAGACAGTACATTTCGTTCCGTACCCGGCGTGCCGCAAATCTTGGAAAGCAATTCTTCTTTGAAATTGGTGCAAATTGTAACAAAATAGCAACCGTTTTGGCTGTAATCGTAGTTTTTCAAACGTATGTTTTTTCGGTATTTCACGGAAATAATGACACCTCGGTTTTGTTTGCGGGCGTGGAAGCCCGCCACTACGCGAATTTGATATATAAAAAACGCCCCATACAAAACTGTATGAGGCGAAATAACTTCCGTGGTACCACTCAACTTGCCGTTTGGATAAACCGAAAAACGACCGCTTAAAGCCTTTAACACAGGCAAAATGTTCTTGCTTAAACTTTCCGGGGGAAACCCCCTGCCCTGTTCGGCAAGACCGCTCGGAAGCGACGCGGATTTTTCTCCCTTACCGCCTTTTCAGCGACCGGCGGCTCTCTAAAAAGGGATTTTTAAAATCTTACTCTTCGTCAAAGCGTTTTTCATATGCAGTTTCATATTAGTATAGCGTTTTTTTGTCGGTTTGTCAACCGATTTCATCTGCAAGGCGTTTTGCCTGCGCTTTGCGGCGTGTCACGGCGAAAGTTACGGCGTAAACCGCTTCTGCGCCGCCTAATTTCAACATTTTGGCGCATTCCGAAAGCGTTGCGCCTGTGGTTTTGATGTCATCGACCAGCAAAATCGTTTTGCCCTGCACCTTTTCGAGATTACACGCTTCAAACACGCCGAACACATTGCCTGTACGCTCGCGCGCGGAAAGCGTGTGCTGACTTTCGGTTTCATAGAGTTTTTCGAGCAGCGTGAAGCACGGCAAATCCAGTTCCTCGGAGAGGGCGCGCGCCAGCATTTCGCCAGGGTTCCATTCACGCTTGCGCAGTTGCTTTTTTGTAAACGGCACAAAAGTGATGCAGTCAAACAGAATTTCTGTGTATTCACGGCGCACCGTTTCCGCCATATCCCGTGCAAAATGCAATGCCAAAAAGTCTTTGCCTTCAAATTTGTAGCGGTGCACCGCCGAGGCAATCGCATTTTCATAATAAAACGGCGCGCAAACCGCTTTAAACTGCGATTTGCGCTGTTTGCAGATACAATCCGTCTTTTGGTGCCCGCAAAGCAGACAAATCGGTGCCGAAATGCACGGCAAGTTTGTGCGGCAATCGTCGCAAACCGTATGTTCGGGCGCAATCGGCACACCGCAGTACAAACAGCGGCGCGGAAACACCGCACACATTGCGTGGTCATACAGCCGTTTTATCGTTTCGTTATTCATTGAATTTCCTGTTCCAGTGCGTCAAATTCGGGCGTGGAGAAAAACTCGCCGAGCGTGATATCAAGCCCGTCGCAGAGTTTTTTCAATGTGACGACGGACAAATCACGGTATTCCGCTGACATCAAGCTATAAACAGTGGACGGTGTTACGCCCGCCGAATTTGCCAAGGCATTGTAAGTCATTTGCCGTTCGGCACATACATTTTGAAGTCTTTGTACAATTGCATCTTTTACACCCATATCATCACCAATATTAGTGTATGCAATTCTACGTACACGCGTATACGTACATACGTAAAAAAACAACCCAACTGAATGGGTTGTTTTTTAGTAAGTATATTTTTATTTATTGAATTTCCTGTTCAAGCGTGTCAAATTCGGGCGTGGAGAAAAACTCGCCCAAGGTAATTTCGAAACCGTCGCATATTTTTTTGATGGTTGACATTTTTGGCTTTTTACTTTTACAGTAAATAATGTTTTTTACAGTTGATGGTGGGATATCCGCTTTATTTGCGATTTCATTGATAGTAAGATTTTGTTCGCCGCACAGTTCCAATATCCGATTGCGTATTGCAAACAATAATTCCGTATTCATAATACACCTCCGCAGTGATTATGGCATTAGAATACCATACAAAGCAGTAAAAGAACAGGCTATGCGTGCTACTATTCGTCTACGCATAGCCTGTTTTTGTATATATTCTTGTCATTCTGAGCGAAGCGAAGAATCTCGTACGGCAAAATACAGTTTCATTGTGTCGAGATCCTTCGCCTGCGGCTCAGGATGACAAA
>CAMGGF010000179.1 GCA_946055445.1 uncultured Ruminococcus sp.
AAAATGCAGATAACATCGGTTTTTTGCCCTCGCCCCACATCCAAACGGAATTCGCGGGGCGTTTGCCCTCGGCAACGCGCTTTTTGTTAACAGGGTGTTCGGACAAAAACGCGTAACTGTCTTTCATCATTTGAATTAACGGCTTCGCGTTTTCGGATTTGGAAAGATATTCACCGACCACGCGACCCGAAATATCGTGCGGGGGCGTCATATTGCCGAGGTCGGTTGTACCGTTGGACCAAACCAAACAATGGCGGTAACTGACACCCGCATAAAACTTGAACATTTCGTTGCCGAAGTGCGCTTCGACATCTTTCATAATCTCGGCGGCTTCTGCCGTGGAAATATCGCCCGCGCAGTAGTCCACCATGGTTTTCTCTTCGTAATTCGGTTCATCAGACAGGGTGACAAGATTGGTGCGCAAGGTCACATCGGTATCTTTCAAATCCACGCCGATGCTTGCCGCCTCCAACGGCGAACGCCCTGTGTAATACGCTTTCGGGTCAAAGCCCAACACGCTCATATTGGCAACATCACTGCCGGGTTTCAGCCCCGCAGCAACCGTGCGTACAAGCCCGACTTCGCCCTTTTGTGCGAGCGCGTCGATATGCGGCTTGTTTGCGCACATCATCGGGGTTTTGCCACCCAAGGCGGGCACGGGATAGTCCGCCATACCGTCACATAATATGACTACATATTTCATAGATAAAGCCTCCGCATTTTAGAAATCCTGTTTATCGTTTTCCGCTTCTTCACCGTTTATCACCGTTTTGCCCGCAGACGGGGTTTCATCACCCGGCACAAAGGTGCTTTCGGGTGCAGGCGGGGTAAAGGGCTGTGCGTTTTGTGTGGGCGCACCCGCCCCTGTCGGCGCGTTTTGCGCGTACGGATTTGCCGCGTAGGGCGTTTGTGTCGCATACGGATTTTCCGGATACGGCGCTTGCGGATTTTGCGCGTAAGGTTGCCCGGCGAAAGGCGGCTGTGCGCCGTACGGCGGCACGGGCAAAATGCCGAATTCCTCGGGTGCGGCTTTGCCTGTGGAAATCGCGTAGTTCTTTAAGTTTTCATAGCACATCGCATTGGTAGTGGACACATACGGCACAACATAAAACGCCGCAAATCCGCAGGTCAAAGCGACCAAGATATACCACAGGATAAAACTTAAATCCAACACAAATAAATCGGCTTTGAATCCGTCGGTCATACGGCGGCTCAAATCACGCGCCCGGCTTTGCGACAAATTCGGATTGTCGTGAATCACATTGTGCACAAAGCGATATTCATAGACTTTGATAATCCCCGGAACAAACAACAAAAGCGTCCACAGGTAAATAAAAATCTGCGTCACAAGCCCAACGGTAAAATATTTGCCGTAGCGGTCCAAACCCTCTTTGTAAAGGCTTTGCCATTCAGGGTTAAAGCCGCGGATTTGGTTTAAATAATACCCCGCCATTGCCACGGTAAACGGAATGAGCAACCACGCAATGAGATTACTTCCGACAGAAACGGTGTACTGCGCATCGCTGTCCTCTGCAAACTTCTGCCAAACCGAAATACCGCCGGAAATCGCACCCTCTAACAAAAACAGCGGCAAACAGGCAAGCATCATTGAAAGCCAACGGCGGTTTTGCCCGATAAAACTGCGCGCGTCCGCTTTGATTGCGGTTCTGTTTAAAACTTCCATAAAATATCCTCCTGTTTCTGAAATATCGGTATTATGCGCGGTGCCATTTCACGCCCTGCGGCGTATCCTCCAAAACAATGCCCTGCGCTTTTAACTCGTCACGGATGCGGTCTGCCTCCGCCCAATTCTTCGCTTTACGCGCTTCCTGCCGTGCCGCGATTAAGTTCTCAATTTCACTGTCAAGGTTTTCGGCTTTACGGTTGTAAACGAGCCCCAAAACCCCCGTCAACTCGTCGAACAGTTTGGTTGCGTATTCCACAAGGTCTTTCGAGCCGGAATCCAACACGGAAATGTTAATATCGCGCACCAATTCAAACACGGCGGCAATGCCGTCGGCGGTGTTCAAATCGTCATCCATTGCTTTGCAGAACTGTTCGCGGCGACTGTCGAGTTGTTTTTTGATTTCCTGTGCATTTTCGGGAACGGTATCCCCCGCATTTTGCAGTGCGAAATCCAAACTGTCGCGGCAGGTGTAAAGGCGCGTAAGCGACGCCTTGCACTGCTCAATAATATCCACGCTGTAATTGATGGGGCTTCTGTACTGCGAAGAAATCATCAAATAGCGAATCGGCTCATAGCCGTATTTTTCGGCAACATCGCGCACGGTGAAGAAATTCCCCAAAGATTTGGACATTTTCACATTATCGACATTGATATAACCGTTGTGCATCCAATATTTTGCAAACGGCACGCCGTTGCAGCACTCGCTTTGCGCGATTTCATTTTCGTGGTGCGGAAAAATCAAATCCTGCCCGCCGCAGTGAATATCAATGGTTTCGCCAAGATAGCGGCGCACCATTGCAGAACACTCAATATGCCAGCCCGGTCTGCCCTTGCCCCACGGCGACTCCCACGCAGGCTCACCGGGTTTTGCGCCTTTCCACAGAGCAAAGTCCATCGGCTCTTTTTTGCATTCGCCGATGTTGATGCGCGCGCCCGCCTCCAAATCTTCCAGCGGCTGGTGCGACAGTTTGCCGTATTCTTTGAACTTTTTGGGACTGAAATACACATCGCCGTTTTCCACGGGATAGGCGTACCCTTTTTCCACAAGCGTTGAAATAATGGAAATAATCTCGTCAATATTTTCGGTTGCTTTCGGGTGCACAGTCGCCTCGCGAATGTTCATTCCCTTCACATCTGTCCAAAATTCCCCGATATATTTCTCGGAAACGGTTTTATAATCCGTACCCTCTTCGTTGGCGCGTTTGATGATTTTGTCATCAATATCGGTGAAATTCTGCACGAAATTCACTTTGTAGCCACGGTATTCGAGATAGCGGCGGAAGGTGTCAAACACGCAAAGCGGACGCGCGTTGCCGATGTGGATAAAATTATACACCGTCGGCCCGCAGGCATAAATTTTGACTTCGCCGGGGGTCAGGGGTATGAGTTCCTCTTTTGTTCTGGTGAGCGTATTGTAAATGCGCATATTCATTCTCCTTTATTTTCATTTTCCTTATAAGCGTTTACTTCTTTTTGCAAGCGTTCAATCTGCACGCGCATACGGCACAGTTCCTGTGAAACAGGGTCAGGCATATGCACTTGGTCAAGGCAGTCGACACGCAAACCGTTGCGCTTAACCACGCGCGCGGGTACGCCCACGGCGGTACAGTCGGGGGGGATTTCCTCCAACACCACGGCGCCCGCGGCAATGTTGGAATTGTCACCGACCTTAAAGGGCCCTAAAACCTTTGCGCCCGCGCCAATCATCACCCCGTTGCCTATGGTCGGGTGGCGTTTGCCGCTGTCTTTCCCCGTGCCGCCCAGGGTCACGCCCTGATAAAGGGTTACATCGTCACCGATTTCGGCGGTTTCCCCGATGACAACGCCTGTGCCGTGGTCAATGAAAAACCGCCTGCCGATGGTTGCGGCGGGGTGAATTTCAATGCCCGTTTTGTGCGCGGCGCGCTGGGACACATACCGTGCCAAAAACTTATGATTATGTCGCCACAGCCAGTTTGCGCGG
>CAMGGF010000180.1 GCA_946055445.1 uncultured Ruminococcus sp.
TTTGAAAGCCGCCGTACATTGTCTGCAAATTCCGCAATACCGATTTCGGCAAATTGCTTGTCAATATAGGTAAAATCCAGCGTTTCGGCATAAGTCTTTTCCATCAAAAACAAATCCATCATCGGGCGAAAGCAAGACCCCGCGTCGAGATAATGCTCTGCCAAATGCGCCAAAGTATAGACATATAAATCGTTTGCAGGCATTTTGTATTCCGTACCGTCCGCCTGTTCGGTGCGTTCCCACGCCGCAGAAAAATACGGATACATAAAATACTCTTCCTGAAACAGACTTCGATGCAGTTCCACCGTTAAAAACGGCTTTTTCAGGAAAACAATGTCTTTTCCGTTGTCAAAATGCAATTCCAAGCCTTTTTTTAAGAGGATTTCTTTGGCTGTTTCAATCGAATGTTCACGCACCAGCACATCCATATCCACCATAAAGCGCATTTCGGGCTGTGGGTACAAGGATTTTAAGTGCGTACCTTTTAACAACATAAAATCCATGCCCGCCGCAGTAAAATCTGCGCGCAATTCTTCCAAAAAGACCTGCTGTGCGGTTTCGCGCATACATTCCAACTGATATGCCTTTTCCAACCGTACAAAAATCGGTTCGGGAATATCGTCTTTTAACGGCAAAAATGCAAGATAGAATAAGCCCTGCACAGCGTTGCGCGCCGCAAGACGGTACACATCGGCGAAATCCACATTTTCAGGTTTCGGCGGCAGGGGGTTGCCGGTCAGTGCGGCGGAAACCACGGACAAAAAGTATTCTTTTGTCTGCATTATGTTTTGCATAAAAATTGCCTCATTCGGTGGTATCGGTGCGCGTTAAACTGATGGACAGCGGGAAATGGTCGCTCGGGTATACGCCGTCATAGGTAGTTTGCACCACTTTGTAACTGTTTACCGAAAATCCTGTTTTGGAAATCATACAGTAGTCAATGCACGGACGGTCAAGTTCCGTACCCCAATTTTGATAAGTTGCGCTGATTTGCGGGTTTTCGAGTTGATATTTCGCGTCCAGGAAATTCTCCGTCACACTGCGGTAGGTTTCGCTGTCCTCTGCGGCGTTTAAATCCCCGATTATCACGGACGGCAACCCGCCGAACTGCGCGATTTTGTCAAGCACCACATGTATGCCGTTGATGCGCGCCGTGTCGCTGACATGGTCTAAATGCGTGTTGAACACCACAAATTCCTTGCCGTTTGCCTTTTCTTCCAAAATGACATAACTGCAAATGCGGT
This sequence comes from uncultured Ruminococcus sp., assembly GCA_946055445.1. Taxonomy (GTDB): domain Bacteria; phylum Bacillota; class Clostridia; order Oscillospirales; family Acutalibacteraceae; genus Fimenecus. The sequence goes on from CAMGGF010000180.1 coordinate 1,245, forward strand.
AGCACGCCGCGTCCCAACCTTTGCTCATCACTTCGGGCGTTTCCGACAGCCAAAAAGAACCTTTATCTTTCAAGTTGTAAAGAGAAGTGTTATAAAATACGGGGCAGCCCTCACTGTTCGGCGTTTCGTCACGGAAGGTAATCACCGAATCGTATTCGGGCAATGTGTCGCAAAGGTAGGCGTATTGCCATTTGGTAACCTCTTGAAAACCGATGACCGTGGGTGCTTCGGTTTCAATATTTTTGAGAATTAAATCCGCGCGGTAAAACCAACTTTTTTTGCCCAAATCCTGCGGATTGAGGCACCGTACATTCGCGCTCATAATGCGAATTTCGCCGTCTTGCAACGCAGAGGTATCTATGGAAATCGGTTGTTTTGCCTTTTTGTAATGCGGGTAGTAAAAGCACAAAATTCCGCCCGCAAGCAGTACGGCGGCAAGCAAAATGCAAAAGATGCTTAACAAAACTCTTTTAAAAATTTTCATAAACTGTTCCCCCTATATTCTTTTTTTCATTGTAGCATAAACACCGCAAAAAGTCTATATTTGCTTTACCGCCATACGCACGAAATCAATTCTAACGCGTAGGGAACGGTCTTGACCGTTCCGCAAAACCACTGAGAATAAAAATTTGTCATCCTGAGCGAAGCGAAGGATCTCGACGGGCAAAGCGCCATAGAAAAGAGATTCTTCGCCTGACGGCTCAGAACGACAAACAGGCGAGCGCAGAGTCTCGCCCCTACAAACAAAAACACCGTGCCGAGCATGGCACGGTGCAAAGTCCGCAAAATAACGGTTATTCGTAATCGTCCTCGTTTTCCCAGTTGTGATAAACTTCCTGAATGTCGTCGCTTTCGTCAAACATTTCAAGCATTCTGCCCATATTTTGAATATCATCGGGATTGGTCAGTTTGGTGTAGGTCGAGGGGATATATTCCACTTCCGCCGAAATGAATTTGTAGCCCTTCGCTTCCAAGTCGTCGCGCACAAGCCCCATATCATTCGGCTCGGTGCGGATTTCAAACACATCGCCGTCGGAAAGGAAGTCCGAAGCACCCGCTTCCAGCGCGTCCTCCATCAACTTGTCCTCGTCAATGTCCTCTTTTTCAATGATAATCACGCCCTGACGGCTGAACATAAACGAAACACAGCCCGAAGTACCCATATTGCCGCCGAATTTGTCAAACGCGTGGCGTACATCTGCCGCAGTACGGTTGCGGTTGTCCGTCAGCGCTTCCACAATCACGGCGATTCCCGACGGGCCGTAGCCCTCATACACAATGTTTTCGTAATTGTCTGCGTTGCCTTCACCCGCCGCTTTTTTGATGATGCGCTCGATATTGTCATTCGGCACATTGTTCGCTTTGGCTTTGGCAATCACATCTTTGAGTTTGGAGTTTGCTGCGGGATCGGGACCGCCCGCCTTTACGGCAACTGCGATTTCACGCCCGATTTTGGTGAACACCTTGGCACGCGCGTTGTCGGTCTTTTCTTTTTTGCGCTTAATGGTGCTCCATTTGGAATGTCCTGACATAAGTTTCACCTTCTCACAAAATTACGCATAATAGTTTACCACAGTCTTGCGGTTTGCGCAAGTCCCGAATAGCAGAAACGGACAGCCGAATTTTTCTTTTCGACTGCCCGTTTTTGTTATTTTGTTTCTTCGCCGAATTTTTCAGAGGTTATATCGATCATAAACCAAATCACCTGTTCATCGACTTCTTTTAAATGATTTCCGTAAAACAAACTATATTGGTATTGGTTGTCGATTAGCGCGGCATTGGCGCGCTCGTTATTACAGCGATAAGCAATGTTCAGCGGCAAAACCTGTCGGTAATAGCGCATGGACCAACCTACGAGGTGAAATTCGCTGTGTAAGCCGCTTTCGATTTTGCCGTTCACAAGCACGGTGGAGGCTAAGTACATGCGGCGATTTTCAACGCCGTGCGGAAACGCAAAATCATAGCCCGTCAGCAATTCCTGCGCACCGTCGTGCAAATCGCTCCACCGCGAAAAGGCGTTGGCGGATACGGTTTGCCCGTCCTTCTCCGCAAGCAGTAGGAAAAAGTCCGTATCGGCGAGTGCCGAAAAGCGAAACCAAGGTTCTTCCGAATACGGCAAATAGATGCCGTCGCGAAAATGGAAAGTTCTTTCGTCAAATCCCGAAAACACGGTCAGCACGCGTACATATCTGCCGTCGGGATTGAATGCTTCGGGGTTCTCTTCTGCCGGCAGACCGTTTAAATAAAAAACATATGCCGCGCAACCCGTTTCTCGCCCGTCTGAGGATTGCGGATTTTCCTGTATATCCATATACTGCGCCGTGCGGTAATGCAGGACTTCGCTGTCGGGCAAATCCCGTAAAACCGTTTCAGGCAGTCCGAGCGCACGCAAATGCGC
>CAMGGF010000181.1 GCA_946055445.1 uncultured Ruminococcus sp.
AAATCCCGACAAGGATTTTAAAGAGTTGCCGAGTTACCACCAAATTATTTTGGTGAAGAACCATACGGGGCTGAAAAATCTGTATCAACTCATTTCCATGTCCAACACGCAGTATTTTTATAAACGCCCGCGCACCTTAAAATCCGAACTGATGAAACACCGCGAAGGATTGATTATCGGCTCGGCTTGCGAGGCGGGTGAACTGTACCGCGCGATTTTGGAAGAACGCCCCGAAGAAGAAATTTTGGAAATCGCCTCGTTTTATGATTATCTGGAAATTCAGCCGACGGGCAACAACCGCTTTATGATTGCGGCGCACTCCGACCCCGACGCCAAAAATCCCGAAAAGAACAAAGAATTTGACAAAATTACCTGTGTAGAAGATATTGAAAATATCAACCGTCAAGTCATTGCGATTGCGGATAAGTTGGGCAAACCCGTGGTGGCAACCTGCGATGTGCACTTCATTGACCCGGAAGATGCAAACTACCGCGCGATTTTGATGGCGGGGCAGGGCTTTACCGACGCGGACAACCAAGCGCCGCTGTATTTCCGCACCACCGAAGAAATGTTGGCGGAATTCCAATATCTCGGCGAAGAAACCGCAAAAGAAATCGTCATTGACAATCCCAACAAAATCGCGGACAAAATCGATGTCATTCAGCCGTTCCCGAACGGCACCTATCAGCCGTCCATTCCCGGCTCTGAAGAGCAACTGCGCGAAATTTGCTGGGCAAAGGCAAAAGATTGGTACGAATTTAACGGTGAAATTCCTGAAATTGTCACCACGCGCTTAAATCGGGAATTGGACTCCATTATTGAAAACGGATTTGCGGTTTTGTATATCATCGCGCAAAAACTGGTTTGGGATTCCGAGGACCACGGCTACCATGTCGGCTCGCGTGGGTCTGTCGGCTCGTCATTCGTGGCAACCATGGCGGGGATTTCCGAGGTAAACCCCTTGGCGCCGCACTACCGTTGCCCGCAGTGTAAATATTCCGAATTTTATACAAGCGGCGAGTACGGTTCGGGCTTTGATATGCCGAAAAAAGATTGCCCGCACTGCGGCACGGATATGGTGCGCGACGGGCACGAAATCCCGTTTGAAACCTTCCTCGGATTCCACGGCGACAAAGCGCCCGATATAGACCTCAACTTCTCGGGCGAATATCAGGGCAAAGCGCACCGCTATACCGAGGAACTGTTCGGTTCGTCGCATGTGTTTAAGGCGGGCACGATTGCCACCGTGGCGGACAAAACCGCCTACGGTTATGTAAAAAAATATTTAGAGGAACGCGATTTGCATGTCAACCGCGCCGAGGAACAGCGACTGACCGAAGGGTGCACGGGCGTCAAACGCACCACGGGGCAGCACCCGGGCGGGATGGTCGTTGTGCCTAACGCTTACGATGTCTGCGACTTTACACCGGTGCAGTTCCCCGCTGACGATACCTCGGGCGATATGGAAACCACGCACTTCGACTTCCATTCCCTGCACGATACGATTTTGAAACTCGATATTCTCGGCCATGATGTACCGACGCTGTATCGCCATTTGGAGGATTTGACGGGTATCCCTGTGATGGATGTCGATGTTTGCGACCCGCAAATCATTCGGCTTTGCACCAGCCCCGAACCACTCGGCGTGACGGAAGAAGATATTGCTTGGAAAACAGGTACGCTGTCTATCCCTGAAATGGGTACTTCGTTCGTTTGCCAAATGCTTTTGGAGGCACAACCGAAAACCTTTTCCGACCTGTTGCAAATTTCCGGGCTTTCCCACGGTACGGATGTTTGGACGGGCAATGCGCAGGAACTGATTAAAGACGGTACTTGTGATATTTCACAGGTTATCGGTACGCGTGACAGCATTATGACCTATTTGATGCATAAGGGGCTTGATTCGAGCCTTGCGTTCCAAATTATGGAAAAAACGCGTAAAGGGATTGTGGCGAAAGTCGGTTTCCCCGAGGGCGCGGAAGAGGCAATGCGCAAATGCAATGTGCCCGAGTGGTATATGGATTCCTGCCGCAAAATTAAATATATGTTCCCGAAAGCGCACGCGGCGGCGTATGTTATTGCGGCGCTTCGTTTGGGGTGGTATAAAATTTACCGCCCGCTGGAATATTACACGGCGTTTTTAACTGTGCGCGGCGGCGACTTGGACGCCGCAACGGTGGTCAAAGGGCACGATGCGGTGCGTGCGCAGTTGAATGCGCTCAACAACAAAATTAAAGACAAATCCGCCACTGCCAAAGACAAAGACCAGTTTACCGCGATGCAGGTGGTCAACGAAATGATGGCGCGCGGTGTGGAACTTTTGGGCGTAGATGTTTACAAATCCAAAGCCACGGCATATACCATTGAGGACGGCAAAATCCGTTTGCCGTTTTCGGCGCTGTCGGGCGTGGGCGAGTCTGCGGCATATCCTTTGGAAGCGGCACGCGATGACGGCGAAGGACCGTTTTTGTCGGTCGATGATTTTGCACGCCGCGCAAAGGCGGGCAAAAGCGTTGTGGAACTGCTCGACGCGTGCGGCGCGTTCGGCAATATGCCGAAAACCGCACAGATTTCGCTGTTTGGATAAGAGACCAAAACGGCATCTGCCTGTGCAATTTGCGGCAAGCGGCGGTGCAAACGGGCGAATAATCCGTCAAAATGCGCGATTGACAGGTGCGCTTTACTGTGTTATCATAGTAGCACGATAAAGCGACAGGATAGGACCGTGTCGCGGGCGGGCGTGGAAGCCCGCCACTACGCGCGCGAAATAAAATGCGTGCGTGTAGGGAACGGTCTTGACCGTTCCGGTCGCGTCTGCGCGACGGCAAATCGTTGGTTTACTTGGTAGGTAACCTTTACCCTATCCTCTCGAATGGAAATATGTACTTGTTGGGAACAACCGAAGACGCGTTCCGCAGATTTACATCAAATTTATAATGTCATCCTGAGCGTAGCGAAGGATCTCATATACAGGAACTGCGCATCTATGCGAGGATTCTTCGCCTGACGGCGCAGAATGACAAAATGACACGCGAAAAACCGCGAATAACCCCCTGTTTATCCACATACTCCGAAAGGACTTTCGATATGAAAAATTACGCAAAACTCACGCCCGAGGGCACAAGAGATTATTTATTTGAAGAAAGCGACGCCCGCCGCGCGGTGGAGCGCCAACTTTCCGATTTGTTTAAGGCGCACGGCTATCGGCGCGTGATGACGCCGACGATTGAATTTTTCGATGTGTTTAACCGTGAAAGTGCGGGCGCATTGCCCGAAACACTGTACTCCATGACCGACGCATACGGGCGGCTGTTGGTACTGCGCCCCGACTCGACCTTGCCCATCGCCCGTGTGGCGGCAACGCGTTTACAGGGGGCAGAGATGCCGTTGCGGCTTTACTACAATCAAAATGTGTTTACCCGCCGCCCGAAACTTTCAGGGCACAGCGACGAAACTGCCCAAAGCGGTATTGAATTGATTGGCGCGAAGGGCTTGCGCGCGGATTTGGAAGTCATTACAATGGCGATTGAAGCGTTGGAGGCGTGCGGTGCACCCGATTACAAAATCGAAATCGGGCACGCGGGGTATTTTAAATCGCTTTGCGCCGCGCTCGATTG
>CAMGGF010000182.1 GCA_946055445.1 uncultured Ruminococcus sp.
CATGGACAAGGCTTCTTCTTGGTCGTGCGTAACATAAATAAAAGTTATGCCCAGTCTCTGCTGAATGTTTTTGAGTTCAACCTGCATATCTTTACGCAGTTTCAAATCCAAAGCGCCCAAAGGCTCGTCCAACAGCAAAACACGCGGTTTGACAGCCAAAGCACGCGCAATCGCAACACGCTGCTGTTGCCCGCCGGAAAGTGAATTGATATTTCGCTTTTCAAATCCTTTCAGATTGACAAGCATCAGCATCTCTTCCACCGTGGCGCGGATTTCTTCCTTGGACTTTTTTTGCTGCTTTAAGCCAAAGGCAATATTGTCAAATACATTCAAATGCGGAAACAGCGCATAACGCTGAAAAATGGTGTTCACCTGGCGCTTGTGCGCAGGCACACCATTGATTACTTTTCCTTCAAAAATCACTTCGCCGTTGTCCGGCTCCAAAAAGCCTGCGATAATGCGAAGCGTCGTGGTTTTTCCACAGCCGGAGGGCCCGAGAAGCGTAATGAACTCGCCGTCTCGGATATAAAGGTTTAAATCCTTTAATATCGGCTGTCCGTCAAAACTGACGGAGATGTTTTTCAAATCAATAATAATCGGGTTGTTTTCCAATTATGCAGCCCCTTTCCAACCGATGGATATAGTTGGGATTGCGCAAAGCGCGCCCCCTAATTGGTATGGTACAAATATAGTGAAAAATCGCAAAAAAGTCAATAATTTTACGAAAAATTACATCGTTATTTTTTGAGAAAAATAAGCCGCCACTTTGGGCGGCTTTGTGGTATTCGACAAAAATCCTTTTATTCCCACGCTTTACAAACATCAATCCACGAAATATAGCCTGCATATTGCTCTAATTCGGGAATTGTCAGTTCAATCGCGCTGTTGGCACTGCCGCAGGCGGGAAATACGGTTTCAAAGCGTTTTAAGGAAATATCCAAATAAACTTCCACGCCGTCAAACACGCCGAACGGGCACACCCCGCCGACTGCGTGACCGACAAGCGGCTCGACCTCGTCAAAGCCGAGCATTTTCGCTTTTGTATGAAATTGCGCTTTGAATTTCGGATTGTCTATTTTGGCGTCACCCGCCGCCACAATCAAAACGGGCTTATCCTCCACCATAAACGAGAGGGTTTTGGCAATGCGTTTGGCTTCGGTGTGCAGTGCCTCTGCCGCCAATTCCACCGTTGCGCTGGAAACGGCAAACTCCTGTATACGGTTTTCCATATTATGCTGTGCAAAATATGCACGCACGCGCTCAATTGACATTTCCCGGTCCTCTTTCTTGATTACAGTTGATAAAAACCGACTTTCTTCATTGCTTTACGCAAAGTCTTATTGGCAAAATAAGACGCTTTCTCGGCGCCTTGTTGCATGCAGGCGTTCAAGTACGCTTTGTCGGCAATCAAACGGTCAAATTCCGCTTTGACAGGGCGCAATTCCTCAACAACCGCCTCAGCCACCGCGGCTTTGAAATCGCCGTAGCCTTTCCCCTCGAATTCGGCGGTAATCTCGTCAAAACTCTTCCCCGTACAGCAAGCATAAATACCCATTAAGTTGTTCACGCCGTCTTTGCCCTCGCCGCAGTAGACACACGCTTCGGAGTCGGTCACGGCACTCTTGATTTTGCGCGTGATGGCGTCGGCATCATCGAGCATCGAAATAAAGGCTTTTGCATTGGTGTCGGATTTGCTCATTTTCTTGGTTGGCTCTTGCAAAGACATAATTTTTGCGCCCGCTTTGCCGATAAAAGGCTCGGGCAGTTTAAAGGTATCGCCGTACAGTCCGTTAAAGCGCTCGGCAATATCGCGCGTAATTTCCAAATGCTGTTTTTGGTCCACACCGATAGGCACAAAGTCCGCCTGATACAGCAAAATATCCGCTGCCATCAGCGTCGGGTACGAAAACAAGCCGACATTAACATTTTCGGGGTGCTTTTCGCTTTTATCTTTAAACTGTGTCATACGCGCCGCCTCACCGAACTGCGTATAGCAGTTCAAAATCCACGCAAGTTGGGCGTGTGCGTTGACATGGCTTTGCACAAATACGGTATTTTTCTCGGGGTCAAGGCCGATTGCGAGCAAAAGCGCATACATTTCCAAAGTGCGGCGTCGCAGTTGCGCCGGCTCGGGGCGCACGGTAATTGAGTGCAAATCCGCCACAGCGTAAAAACACTCGTAATCGTTTGACATTGTTTTCCAATTCTTTAATGCACCGAGATAGTTGCCGAGCGTGGGCGTGCCCGTTGGCTGAATTGCACTTAATACAATTTGTTTTTTCTCTGCTGTTTCCATATTTATATCTCCTAAAATAAAGTACAAAATCAAATTACGAGCATTGTACCACAAAATGTATTTTATGGCAATAAAAAACCGAAAAACCGCAGAGGGAAATCCCATACTACGGTTTTTGCATACATTTTTAATTACCCTTTCTTCTTCCGCAGATTGCTTGTAATGACATACAACAGTAAAATTAACGCTGAAGAGCCGAACAAAACGCCGTACTGCGCCGCAACGCTCACTTCATTATCGAAAAAGAAAATGGTGTTGTCAAAGGCTTTGCGGAGTTCTTCTGTCATTTCGGCGGGCAAATCTTTTGTCAGTTCAGAAATTGTGCCGTGCATGAAGTGATTTCGCAACAGCACCGTGCCGTAAGTACCCGGCACAAAACTTACAAATTTTTGTATGCCGTCTGCAAATTGGGAAATCGGCATATACGCCCCGCAGATAAAGCCGTACATGGAAGAAACGGCGGTGGAAACGGCACTGATACCGCCCTGTGTGCTGACAAACTGCTCTACAAACGCCGCAAGAGATGTGCCGAAAAACACACAACCCAAAACATCTAAAAGGATATACGGTATATCCTGTAAGGTCAAATACCAGCCTGTTTTGCCCAAAAACAAAAGGGAAACACATAATGCAATCAGGCACACAAGCAAGGTGGTAAAAAAGTTTGCAAAATAATAGGCAACTGCCATTTGTCCCCGTTTCACGGGCGTTACATAAAAATCGTTGATGCGCTTGCTGACCTTATCCATTGCCATAATGTTGTTGGAGCAAAACGCCACAGTTACGGCAGATACGCCTAAAATGGAGGACACAAGCCAACCACCCGTAAAGCCGTTTATGAGTTTTTCGGGTATTTCCAACCCCTCGGGCATTCCTGCAAGCAGAGAGTCCACATAGACGCTGCGTAAAAAGGTTACATATAAAATCAACAGAATAACAGGGGTAATTAAAGATGTGAAAAATGTCACCTTATCCTTAAAATAGATGCGGATATTCCGCCCCGTCAGCAAAAGTACCGTCTTCATTCGTTCTCCCCCTTTAACTGTTTACCTGTTGCAGACAAGAACACATCGTCCATTTTGCCCTTTACAATCTCAAAATCATCGAACAACTTGGGATTTTGCAAAATGAGTTCCTTTGCCCCACGGGTATTTTCCGCTTTAATCTGTAAATAGCCGTTTTCCTCGGAAAACGCAATTCCTTTTGCGGAAAGAGATGCTTTGTCGCCGTTATACAAACGGATAAAGTCACCTGTGTAGCGGTTTTTTAAATCATTGGGCGTACCCTCGGCGGCGATTTTGCCGCTGTCGAGAATGACTAC
>CAMGGF010000183.1 GCA_946055445.1 uncultured Ruminococcus sp.
TGTTTATCGGCACGGCGGACCATATGGAGGCGCGCTTGGTGCCGGCGGCGGGTTTTGCGTTCCAAACCATTGAAATTGCGGGCTTTCAACGAAAACCCACACCGAAAAACATTGTGAAAAACATCAAAACCGTAGGTCTGCTTTTAAAATCTACGGGCGCGGTGCAGAAAATATTGCAATCCTTTTCGCCTGATGTTGTGGTGGGCTTTGGCGGCTATGTCAGCGGACCTGTGCTTCGCACTGCCGCGAAAATGGGCATCAAAACCGCCATTCACGAGCAAAATGCCTATCCGGGTGTGACGAATAAGGCGCTCGCCAAAACCGCCGATGCGGTTATGCTCACCGTCGAGGCGGCGAAAGCGCATTTCCCTGCTTGTAAAACGGAACCGATTGTTACGGGGCTTCCCGTGCGGCACGAGATTTTAGAGGCGGACCGCGATTTTGCGCGTGCCGCACTCGGCGTGCCGGAAAACGCTATGTTGGTTTTATCCATGGGCGGCAGTCTCGGTGCCAAAGCGATTAACGAGGCAATGACGCAACTCATTGCCGCGCGCCATACCGACAAAGACCTGTTTTTCCTGCACGCTACGGGCAGATACGGGAAATGGGTGCCCGACAAACTGCGCGAACAGGGCGTGGATTTGGAGAAGCGTAAAAATGTAGTCATTCGCGAATATATTGACGATATGGACACCTGCCTTGCCGCCGCGGATTTGGTAATTGGGCGCGCGGGCGCGTCGTCTCTTTCCGAAATTGAAGCGACGGGCAAAGCGTCTGTTTTAATTCCCTCGCCGAATGTCGCAGAAAATCATCAGTACCACAATGCGATGGCGCTCGTGAACAACGGTGCGGCAGAAATTATCGAAGAAAAAGATTTAACTGCAGAGCGGTTGATTTCCGTGGTGGACACGCTGAAAAATGACCGTAATGCTTTAAAAACACTCGGCGAAAACGCCAAAAAAATGGCGGTGCTCGATGCCGCCGAAAAAATCTGCAATATTATCGTATCGCTCGTCCCGAAAGAGAAATAATCACCGCCTTTGGCACCTTTGCATAGGATAAAACGCAGAGGGGAATTCCCCGTTTCCTATGGTAAGGGGTGCTGAAACTTGGAAAATATTGTAATTCACGGACAAAAACGGTTAAACGGCGAGATTGAAGTGCACGGTTCCAAAAACAGCGCGCTGCCGATTTTGGCGGCAACGGCGCTTGTAAACGGTGTTTCGGAAATACATAACTGTCCGCGTCTTTCCGATGTGGAAGCGGCAATCAAAATCCTCGCGCATCTCGGTTGCCGCGTCAGCCGCACCGACCATACCGTGACCGTCGATGCAAGCGGTATGAACGGCTGTGAAATTCCGGACGCACTTATGCGGGAAATGCGTTCTTCCGTTGTGTTTTTGGGCGCCATTTTGGGGCGAGCCAAAGAAGCGAAACTGTCCACGCCCGGCGGGTGTGAAATCGGTTTGCGCCCGATTGATTTGCATTTGTCCGCTATGGAGCAACTTGGGGCTATGCTGAAAGAAGATGCGGGCAAACTGCAATTTACAGCCCCCGATGGGCTTACGGGCGCGCGCATCACCTTAACATTTCCCAGCGTCGGTGCAACGGAAAATATTATCATAGCCGCCGCGACGGCAAAGGGCAGAACGGTGCTTACCAACGCCGCGCGTGAGCCGGAAATCAGCGATTTGGCAGATTTTTTGAACGCCTGCGGGGCGCGCATTCACGGCGCGGGCGACAGTACCGTGGTTATAGACGGCGTGGAAACGCTGCACGGCACAAGCCATACAGTGATTCCCGACCGTATCGCCGCCTCAACCTATTTGCTTGCGGGCGCGGTTACACAAGGGCGCATATGCGTGCGTGATATTATTCCCGCGCATTTGGGTGCGCTTCTGCCCGTGTTAAAAGAAGCGGGCTGTGATTTGCGTTGCAGTGGGCGATGGATTTGTTTGAGCGCACCACCGCGACTGCACCGTGTAAAAATGACGAGAACAATGCCTTACCCGGGCTTTCCGACCGATGTGCAAGCGCCGCTTTCGGCGATGCTGACGGTGGCGGACGGGACTTCGGTGATTGTGGAAAACATATTTGAAAGCCGATACAAACACGCAGGGGAGTTGGTTCGTTTCGGCGCAAAAATCAGTGTAGAAGGCCGCACCGAGGTTATCGAGGGCGTGCCGTATCTAACGGGTGTGCATACTACGGCGCCGGATTTGCGCGGGGGATTTGCCTTGATGATTGCAGGTCTTGCCGCGCACGGAGAAACCGTGCTCTCCGGTGTAGAACATATAGACAGAGGTTATGAAGCGCCCGAAGCAGTTTTGGCTTCGCTTGGTGCGGATGTAAAAAGGGTACAGGATTATGGAAGAGAAAAACAAGCCTACGAACAGAAATGCGAACAGGCGGACAACGACAACCCAACCGAATCGGCGGACGGGAAGCACACAGTCAGCACAGCGCCGCCCGAATACATCGAGACAGACAACACCGCGCACGGCGCGTGAACCGCTTTCCAATGACGAGCGCCGCCGTTTGCGTGCCGAACGCGCCAAAAAGCGCCGCCGTCGCCGCAACGCGATTGTCATTTCTCTGCTGACGGTTTTACTGTTGATTGTCGGCGTGGTGTTGTGCCTGACGGTGTTTTTTAAAATCGCCGGTATCGAAGTTACAGGCGACGAAATCTATAATTACGAGCAGATTACCGAGGCATCGGGCATAAAAATCGGCGAAAATATGTTTTTAACCTCTGCAAAAACGGCGGCGGAAAATATAGAAAAGGCGTTGCCGTATGTGGAAAAGGCAGAAATTAAGCGAAGCCTTTCCTGTAAAGTGACCATACACATAACCGCGGCAACCGCGTGCGCGGCGCTGGAAAACGGCGAGTCTTATATCTTGATGAACGCATCGGGCAAAGTTTTGGAAGACGGCGTTGTCGCGCTGTCAGACGGCGTTTTGATTTTAGAAGCAGGGGAGGTCACCTCGGCTGTGCCCGGGGAACAAGTAACCTTTGCCGCTGAAAATGCCGTCGCCGACTTTGTCGCCGCCTATGCCGCGCTGGCAGACGGCGGTGTTGCGGGGCTCACACAGTTAGATGTGCGCGACCGCCTGCGGATACAAGCCGTATATGAAAATCGGATTACGCTCATCCTCGGCGAGGTTGCAAGTATTGCAGGCAAAACCGATTTTGTGAAAGCCACTTTGGCGCGTTGCGAGCAAAATACGCCCGGATTTAAAGGCACCATCGACTTTTCCATTGACAAAAAAGCATACCAAAATGCCGAAGAAGACACCGTAACCACGCCGCCTGCAAGTGAAACGCCTTCACAGGCAAATTTCCCGGAAAACCCGATTTCCGAATCGGCGTCTGCGGCGGCATAAAAACAGGTGTGTAAAGATGATTTACTTGTCGTGACAGGCACTTTACCTTGTCAATCTGAAAAAACCTGTTGAAATTCTGAAAGAACTGTGTTACAATAACAAAAATGGTTTATTGGGGCGGTTGCGTCTCAAAATATATTTGTGTGAAAGCAGAAGATTTATATAGGAGGATGTTCAAACTATGGCATACGAATTGGACAACGAATTTCAGGATGTAACCAATATTAAAGT
>CAMGGF010000184.1 GCA_946055445.1 uncultured Ruminococcus sp.
TTTCTTTTGAGATCCTTCGCTTCGCTCAGGATGACAAATTACCCCCACAAATCCCAATTTATCCACCCAAAACGGGTGCGCAAAATCATTTTACTTTATTTCCCGAAATATGCTTTGATGCGTGCCACGGCTTTTTCGGTATTTTCCGCCGAGCCGAACGCGGTCAAACGGAAATATCCTTCGCCGCTCGGGCCGAACCCTTCGCCGGGTGTGCCGACAACCTGGATATTTTCCAGCAACAAATCGAAAAATTCCCAACTGCCCATATTTTCGGGCGTTTTGAGCCACACATACGGCGAATCCACCGCGCCGTACACGGTGAAACCGCAATCCTTTAAGCCGTTGTAAATGGTTTTCGCGTTCTTTTGATAATACGCAATAATGTCGCGGATTTGCTGTTTGCCCTCGGGCGTGTAGCAAGCCGCCGCCGCGCGCTGGGTAATGTACGAAACGCCGTTGAACTTGGTTGCCTGCCGGCGCGCCCACATCGCGTTCAATTCGGTGCCGTTCAATTTCAAATCGTGCGGCACAACGGTGTAGCCGCAACGCACGCCGGTAAATCCTGCGGTTTTCGAGAAACTGCGAAACTCAATCGCGCACTGTTTTGCACCCTCGATTTCAAAAATCGAATGGGGCACATCTTCTTCGGTAATAAACGCTTCATACGCGGAATCGTACAAAATCACTGCGCCCTCACGCAACGCGTAATCCACCCATTTTTTGAGTTCCGCCTTGGTAATCGACATCCCCGTCGGGTTGTTCGGGAAGCATAGATAAATTATATCTACATGGCCCTCGGGAATGGCAGGCAGGAAATTATTTTCCGCCGTGCAGGGCATATAGAGAATGTTGCTCCAACCGGTTTCGGTGCGCGCGCCGGCTCTGCCCGACATCACATTCGTATCTACATACACGGGGTAAACGGGGTCGCAAACCGCCACGCGATTGTCGAGCGAAAAAATATCGCCGATATTGCCGCAGTCGCTTTTTGCGCCGTCGGAAACAAAAATTTCGGTTTTATCGAGGTCCACGCCACGCGCTTTGTAATCGTTTTCCAAAATGGCTTCGAGCAAAAAATCCTGCCCGTATTCGGGCGGATAGCCTTGAAAGGTTTCCGCGCTCGCCATTTCGTCTACCGCCTTGTGCATCGCTTCAATGCAGGCGGGCGCAAGCGGGCGGGTGACATCGCCGATGCCGAGACGGATAATTTCCTTCTCCGGGTGCGCGGCGGCGTATGCCTTCACTTTCTTCGCAATGTTCGAGAACAAATAACTGCTTTCGATTTTTAAAAAGTTTTCATTGATTTGCATAGGAATTCCTCCTTTTTAAATCGTCGGTTTGCTTTGCAGTAAAATCTTACCCTTTTTCACTCGCGTTGTGCAGGGGTAGGGGCGAACGGTATTCGCCCGCTTGTCATTCTGAGGCGATAGCCGAAGAATCTCATATTTCACAAATTTACTTTGTGCTGTTTGCGATTCTTCACTTCGTTCAGAATGACAAAATATGATTATGTCATAACTTTACGGAACGGTACGACCGTTCCCTACGCGCACATTACGCGTCGATTTCCCCCGTGCAAACGGTTTCGGCGGGGCCGGTCATATAGACATCGCCGTCGGCGGTCCAGTTGATATACAAGGTGCCGCCCAACAGGTTGACTTTAATCTCGGTATCGCGTTTGCAATCGCCGTTGAGGATTGCCGCAACCGTTGCCGCGCACGCACCCGTGCCGCAGGCGAGGGTTTCGCCCGAGCCGCGTTCCCACACGCGCATATCCAACTCGGTTTCGCTGACGATATGCACAAATTCGGTGTTGATGCGGTCGGGGAACATTTCGTGGTTTTCAAATTTCGGGCCGATGCGCGGCAAATCAAGCGCGTGCACATCGTCCGTATATAAAACGCAATGCGGATTGCCCATGGAAACACAGGTCACCGCATAAGTCTTATCGTCGATAGTTAAATTTTGACTAACTACCGTTTCGCCGTCGAATTTTGTCGGGATTTCGCGCCCGTTTAAAATCGGCGCGCCCATATTCACACGTGCGGCGACGGCTTTGCCGTCCTTTACGGTGATTTTGATGCGCTTTATTCCGCTTAAAGTTTCGAGCGCAATTTCGGTTTTGTCGGTCATTTTGTTGTCATACACATATTTCGCCACACAGCGCGTCGCATTGCCGCACATTTTGGCACGCGAGCCGTCGGCGTTGTAAATATCCATAAAGAAATCGGCTTTTTCGGAAGGGCAGATGCGCACCAACCCGTCCGCGCCGATGCCGAAATGGCGGTCGCTGACGCGAATTGCCGTTTCCGTGGGATTTTCAACGGTTTCTTCGAAACAATTTACATAGATATAATCATTGCCCGCGCCTTGCATTTTTGTGAATTTCATACGCCGCCACCTTGATAGTTAAAATTTATCTATTTCAATAAGTTTTCGATTATTCTTCTTCTGCAATCAGCCGCGCAACATCTAAAATCCGCATTCCCGACTCCATACTGCGCCGTTGCAACAGTTTGTGCGCCTCGCGTTCCGAAAGCCGATGGCGCGTCATCAGCCGTTCTTTGGCAACGCGCAACAGTTCTTCCTCCGCCTGCGAGCGCACGATTTTGCGCGGACGGCTTTGCTCGGCACCGTTTGCCGCAAGCATTCGCACCGTATTCAAAAACTCCATACGGTTCAGCGGCATATTCAGCGTAATTAAATTACTGCGATACAGCGGCTCCGGCTCGCCCGAGGGCACAAGCCAAATCAAATCAAACCCATTCGGCAACATTCCCGCAAGCGCCGCGGCGGACATATCGGGCAATTTGCCGCAAATCACCACGGCGTCGGGGCGGATACTCGCAAACGAGAGCACTTCCGCACCCGAACGGTATACATTCGCGGTAAATATATGGTCGCTTTGTAAAATGGAACGGATCCGCTCCGCCGCCTGGGGATTTTGACTTGCAATAATGATTTCTCTCATAAAATCCCGCGCGGCGGCGTCCCGTCCTCTCTGTTGAATTTCAAGTACGCGCTTTATTTATAAAGCGGGTGTCTTGCGCAGATTTCGCAAACGCCCTCGCGGATATAGTCCGCTTTTGCGTCGAAATCCGTTGCGGCAAGCGCAATGAATTCCGCAACCTTGTCGCAATCGTCGGTTGTAAGCCCTCTGGTGGTGACGGCAGGTGTGCCCAAACGCACGCCGCTTGTCACAAACGGTTTTTGCGGGTCATTCGGAATCGCGTTTTTGTTTGCGGTGATGTAAACTTCGTCAAGTCTGTGCTCCAATTCCTTACCCGTAATCCCGGTCGAGCGCAAATCCACAAGCATCAGGTGGTTGTCACTGCCGCCGGAGACCAAGTCAATCCCGCGCGAAAGAAGGCCTTTTGCCATTGCCTGACAATTTTCAACCACGCGTTTTTGATAGTCTTTGAACTCGGGTTTGAGCGCCTCACCGAAGCAAACCGCCTTGCCCGCAATAATGTGCATCAACGGGCCGCCCTGCGTGCCGGGGAAAATCGCCTTGTTCATAGCCTTTGCCAATTCCTCGTCATTGGTAAGAATCAAGCCGCCGCGCGGACCGCGCAAGGTTTTGTGCGTGGTGGTGGTGACCA
>CAMGGF010000185.1 GCA_946055445.1 uncultured Ruminococcus sp.
ACCGCGCCGAAGTTGCGGGTATGGTGCACGATACCTCGTCGAGCGGCTCAACGGTGTTTATCGAGCCTGCGAGTGTGGTCGAGGCGAACAACGAAATCAAGGTGCTCGAAAGCAAAGAACGCGACGAAATTGAGCGCATTTTGGCGGAACTGTCCGCGGAGGCAGGTTCTTTTTATAACAGCATTAAAATCAGTTATGAAAGCGCCGTCGAACTCAATTTGATATTTTCCAAAGCAAATCTCGCTTATCAAATGAAAGCGAGCAAGCCGATTTTAAACGCAGTGGGCGAAATTGAACTGAAAAAGGCGCGCCACCCGCTGATTCCAATGCAACAGGTAGTGCCCGTGGATATTCGTTTGGGCGCGGATTTTGATTCGCTTGTCATTACAGGCCCCAACACAGGCGGCAAAACGGTTTCGATTAAAACACTCGGGCTGTTGACTTTAATGGCGTCGTGCGGGCTGTATATCCCGGCGGCGGACAATTCCCGCGTGGCGATATTCGGCAAAGTGCTTGCAGATATCGGTGACGAACAAAGCATCGAGCAATCTCTCTCCACATTTTCGGCGCACATGACCAATATTGTTTCCATTGACCGCGAAGCCGATGACCGTACGCTTGTGTTAATCGACGAACTCGGCGCGGGCACCGACCCCGTGGAGGGCGCGGCGCTTGCGGTTGCGGTGCTTGAAGCCCTGCGCAGGAAAGGCGCCAAAATCGCCGCCACGACGCATTATTCGGAATTGAAAGAATACGCGCTTTCCACCGACCGCGTGGAAAACGCTTCGTGTGAATTTTCGGTGGAAACCTTGGCGCCGACTTACAAATTACTGATTGGGATTCCCGGGCGCTCCAACGCCTTTGCCATTTCCGAACGGTTAGGGCTTCGGCGTGAAATTATCGAGGCAGCAGGGGATTTAGTTGCCACGGAAAACCGCCGCTTTGAAGATGTGGTTGATACTTTGGAGCAAACCCGCGCCGAAATGGAAAAAGAACGCGAAAAAACCTTGGCTTTACAGCAGGAAATCGACGCCCTGCGCGAAAAAGCGGAGAAAAAATATCAGGACGCTGCCGAAAAAGGTGAAAAAGAAATTGCCCGCGCCAAAGCGGAGGCAACCCGTTTGGTCGAAAACGCTCGCCGCGCCGCAAATTCGTTGTTGTTAGAAGTGGAACGCCTGAAAAAAGAGCAGGCAAAAGAGAAAAATGCCGCAGAAATGGCACGCAAAGCCAAAGCGGCAATGAAATCGCATCTCAACGCCATTGACGACCTAACTGCCGAACAGTTTACGGTTGCCGATGACGGCGACTATGTATTGCCGCGCCCCTTAAAGGCGGGCGATACCGTACTTGTAACGACACTCGGCACAAAAGCCACAGTGGTTACGCCGCCGGACGCAAAAGGCAATACGGAAGTGCTTTCGGGTGCAATGAAAATGAAAGTGCCGCTTGAAAACCTGCGCCTGGTCGGCGGCAAAGCGGAAAAAAGCACTGCGCCCCGCCGCACGGCGGTTTCCCGTGAGCGTGCGCCTGCCGTCAGCGCGATGCGGGTGGATTTACGCGGCAAAAATGCGGAAGAGGCGCTTATGGATTTGGATATGTTCATTGACGGCGCTGTGCGGTCGGGGCTTACGGAAATTACGATTGTCCACGGCAAGGGTACGGGCGTACTGCGTAAAGCCGTGCAAACGCATTTGCGCGCACACCCGAATATCCGCACATTTCGTCTCGGCGTTTACGGCGAAGGGGAGGACGGCGTAACCATCGCCGAACTCAAATAATTCTCGGTTGCAAATTCTTTCAAAATATGCTATGATGAAAAAAATACAGATTACGGAGGCGTTTGAGATGCAAAAGAAGATATTAGCCGTTGCTTTGGCAGTAGTTTTGTTGGCATTCGGTGCGGTTGCTTGCGGCAAAAAAGATAAAATCGAAGAAGATTCCACTTATGCACCTTTTGAATATACAACCGATGATGCCGGCGAAAAATATGTGACCAATATTTACGGCGATTTGATTCCCGTTACCACTTCGGAAAACGGCGATATTGAACTGATGGAAGATTTGGTGACGAAAACCAAAGAACAGGCACAGGCAGAAAAAACCGAACGCGAATCCAAATCCGAGGAAGCGAATGAACCCGCCGGCGACAATAACAATAGCAATAATAACAACAATAATAATAGCAATAGCAATAACAATAACAATAACAACAATAACAATAATAATAACAACAGCGGCGGCGGTATCGTCATCGGCAATGACGATGTCAAGAATAACAATGAACATGACGC
Organism: uncultured Ruminococcus sp.; assembly: GCA_946055445.1. GTDB lineage: Bacteria > Bacillota > Clostridia > Oscillospirales > Acutalibacteraceae > Fimenecus. Next base: position 2,292 of record CAMGGF010000185.1, read on the forward strand.
CGTCATTGTTTGGTAATTTGACAAATGCTACTTGACAAGCGGAAAAATGTTTAGTATAATATCACCCTGTAAAGTCTACGGCTTTACAGGGCTTTTTATCGGAAAGGAAAGGGAGAAACAATGGCAAATAATGTGGAAATAACCATTTTGCTTGATTTTTACGGCGAAATGCTGACCGAAAAACAACGGGATTTTTTAAGTTATTACTACAATGATGACCTTTCTCTTTCAGAAATTGCCGAAAATGAGGGGATTTCTCGGCAGGGCGTCCGCGATGCAATTAAACGCGCCGAAACTTTGCTTTATGATATGGAAAGCAAATTGGGTTTTGCAAAAAAACTGCAAGATATTAAAGACACGCTCGGGCAAATTATGGAATGCGCCGAGTCGATTAACGCCTATAACCTTGACCACGGCCTTTCCCGTGAAATCAACGAAACTACGGTCCGTATCAAGTCATTGGCGCTGGATATTATTGAGTAATCGCAGAGGGTTATTACTATGGCATTTGAAGGATTGTCCGACAAATTAGAAGCCGCATTTAAACGGCTGAAAAGCAAAGGCAGTTTGAATGAAAACGATGTCAAAGAGGCTATGCGCGAGGTGCGCTTGGCGCTTTTGGAGGCAGATGTTAACTATAAAGTTGCCAAAGATTTTACCAATAAGGTAACCGAGCGTGCCATCGGTGCGCAGGTGATGGAAAGTTTAACCCCCGCGCAAATGGTCATCAAAATCGTCAATGAGGAATTGACGGCGCTCATGGGCGGCACAGGCAGCCGCTTGGCAAACGCCTCGCACCCGCCCACAATCGTGATGATGTGCGGCTTGCAGGGCTCCGGTAAAACCACACACTGCGCCAAAATCGCCCGCAAGTTGAAAGGCGAGGGGCACCGCCCGTTGCTTGTCGCGTGCGACGTGTACCGTCCCGCGGCAATTAAACAGTTGCAGGTGGTCGGCGAGCAGGTCGATGTGCCCGTGTTCCAGATGGGGCAGGGCAATCCTGTGGAGATTGCCGAAAACGCCGTAAAACTTGCCAAAGACCACGGCTATGACTATGTATTTTTGGATACGGCAGGCCGTCTGCATATTGACGAAGAACTGATGCAGGAACTCAAAAACATCAAAGCGAGCGTGCATCCGCACGAAATTTTGCTTGTGGTGGACGCGATGACCGGTCAGGACGCCGTCACGGTGGCTACCTCGTTCGACGAAGCCTTGGGCATTGACGGGTTGGTGCTGACGAAAATGGACGGTGACACCCGCGGCGGCGCGGCACTTTCCGCAAGAGCCGTCACAGG
>CAMGGF010000186.1 GCA_946055445.1 uncultured Ruminococcus sp.
TAGATATTACGCCGCTGGATTTACAAAAACTGTTTGTTGCCATGACCGGCGGCACGGGAGTGGAAAAATGAAACGGAAACAGGTGATTTGGTTTCGGGCAAAGCCGCTTCTTTGGTGCTGTGGCATCTTCTTTTTGCTGTCGGTGGTTTTTGGCATTCTTTCGATATACGCCGAAATTTTCATGGCAATTTTATTATTTCTGTACGGTGCAGTAACCTTTCGGTATCAAACCGATTTGTATTTGCAATTCGGCGTGTCGCGCGAACGGCAAATCGGCAGTATTTTCGCGCTTGTACCGATTTGCGTGTTGTCGGGCGTTTTGTGTGCGTTGCTACCGCTTCTCTATGCACGCGTTTTGCCAAATTCCGAAGTGTTTTACAGCGGTTTTTCGCTTTTCTCCTTTTACATTGCGTTTCCCGTACGGCAGGCAGTTTGGTGGGTCGCGGTATATTTCAGCTTACAAAACATTCTGGCGCTGTTTGTAGGGTGTTTTCTCGGCGTGCTTTTGTATATGCGCCCGAAAAACAACCGCGTGACTGCGGCCATTGCCATCGGTATCGGGCTTTTGCTGTACGGCGGGGTCCGCGTTTTCTATCCGCACACGGCGTTTGCCGTCTTTACCGGCAAATCCGCTGAGCCGCACAGCGATTTTGAACTGTTTTTACAAAGTTTCCTAAACAGTCTGCTGTTTTGTGCAGACGGCGATAATCCTGTTTTGACCATCGTCGCGCTGTTGTTTTGGTGCACGCTGTTTGCGGCGGGAACTTGTCTGCTGTTACGCAGACTGCCACAGCGGTAAGGGAGGCGGAAGATATGCGTAAAATGACTTGGATTGTACCGGTTATCAGCATTTGTTTGGCGTTTGTTTTCATTATCGGCACTGTATGCGCGTTTTCGCCTGCACTTATCAATGTGCTTCTGTGCGATATTGAAAGCAGCCCCGAAGGCGACTGGATAAATTACACTTGGGAACAAAGTGAAGCGGCACACGACTTGCTTTTGTGGCAGGCAAAGCACGCGGTAAGTCCCGCCTATCGTGCCGCTTGCTTACAGTATTTGGTGTACGCCTATTATCACCCGAACTCAGATTGGAGCAGCACCCACGCCGCAACGGGTGATGCGGTGCACGAAGCCTATTTACAGGCGTTAGATGCCTATGCACAAAGCATTGACCGGCAGACAGATATACAAAGTAAACTGAACAGCGAATTTTATGCATTTGATGATATCGATACTGACATCCGTTGGGCAAACTACGGGTTTCTGTCACCGAAAGGCAACCATACAATCTACGGAATTTTTGACGAACCGCTGCTTGAACACGCCGCGTATGTCTATTTGCAAATCGACAAAGCGCGCGGCAAGGAAATGTATCTTACTTACGCGCAAAATACAACCGACCACTATTTCTGCGGCGAATTTCTGGGCATAGTATTGCAGGACAAAAATACCGACGCGGAGGACATTGCTTGGGCAAAGGTGCAGGCAAATGCCGCCGCCGACGCGCTTTCAGCGGAATACCAAGTTTTTGTGGATTTGCAGGAAGAATGCTTAGCGCGGTATGACCGCCTGAATACCGCGGGAGAAACGACCAACTACAACGCTGAATATCAAGCGCTGTATGAGCAGGCATACAACATGCCGCATTCCAATACGGAGTATGAAGCAAAATGCGAAACCTTACGGAATTTGGCGTCTGACACGAATTGAGGGATTTTATGAATACAAAACGCGTTGCAAAACTGTATTTTCAGCAAATGCGGCTGCCGTTTTTGATTTGCTTTGGGTTGGCGGTACTTTCCGAAGTTACCCAAACCCTGTTTTGGAAAATGTTTGACCTGTTTGTGCCGTCGACATTCTTTTTAAGCGCCGCCTTCTACTTTATCTTTATCCTGTGGAACGGCAAAGCATTTGACAGGCTGTTTTTGCAGTTTTCGGTTTCTCAGCGTGCGCAACTGTGCGGATTTTTCGCCTTTTTGCCCGCCGCGTTGCTCGGCGCGCTTTGCAATGCAGGCATTACATCTGTTGCTATTTTAACGCAGATAGATTGGCAAGACACGGCAGTAATACCGTCCGTTTTTGTATCGCTTTTTCAAGAATTTATTCTGTTTAAACCTCTGTTTTTCGGCAGTGTCGGCAAAGTTGTATTTTTAACCGTACTGTTCCAAGCCGTCAACAGTATGCGGTGGATGGTTGTGGCGCGTATGCTTGTTGCGCTTCGCCGCCTTTTGCCCATTTGGGTTCGGGTGGTGCTGGTTTTTTTTGCCGCACAAACGGTTTTATTTGTTGGATTCATTAACATTTTCCAATCCGAAGACGGAGACCTGTTACTCGGTGAAATTCCGTATACATTTTGTTTCGGCAACAGTTCCACCGTCGGCATTCTGCTTTCGCGGCTTGCTACCATGGGGATTTGCGCCGGTGTTTTGGTGCTTTGTATGTATAAAAACCGCAAGCGCAAAATTATCGGCAAATGCAAAACAAAGCAAACGCGCCGCACCGCGCTCGCATTGGCGGGAATTGCCCTTTCGGTTGCCGTCGGGGCGTTTTCCGTGTGCTTTTGCTCACCTGCTGTAATAAACAGATTGGAATATACAAAACCCACTGTATTGACAGACTCTGCAACCGGCGACGGAGTCGATACAGAGTATTTTGCGCCAAGTGAAAAAGCGTATCGTCTTCTGCAAGCGCAGGAAAAATTTGCAACCGGCGCATACCGCAAAGAACTCGCCTATCATATGGCGGCAGTATATTTCCCGCCGGATGCAAAAGTCCTTCCCGACACGGATTATACCGTCGGCAAACAATATTACGAAATCTATTTTTCCTGTGCGGATACAGCGCTTGACGAAATGGGCATCTATAACAGTGTATATAATTTTTGCCTTCCGAGATACAGTACCGACCTCAGTTTGCCGTATTTTCAGTATCTGTACCAAAACGGCGACAAAGACGAGGCATTTGCTTTTTTGGAAACAAACACAAATGCAAATACATACATCAACGAATATGCCTTTCCGATTTGGGTGTATCAAAACGGTACCGAGGAAGAATCTTTGCGCATAGAGGAGATTTTGATACAGTATGCTTTGTCCTACAACACCGGCACAGCGCTTATGCAAACGCTGTTGGACACGGCACCGAGTCAAGCGGTGTATGCAAAAACGCAAGCGGATATTTTAGAACTGTATGTGCCCCATATTCGCGCCACCTTGCAAAATACATTGGAGGGGGACTTCCCTCTGCCGCCGTATTATGCAGAAGGCGGCGATGCCACACAGGACGAAGTACAGCATTTTATTGCAGGCCAAAAGGAATTTGCACAAGAGCAGTTAGACGACCTGAATGCGCTTTGCGAACAAGCGCAAAAGCCGTATCCGGGGACTTGAAATAGATAGGAGGGGGATTATATGAAAGAAAAAGCCGCCATTCGCTATTATTACAAGCGCGCACTTTTGCCGCTTTGCATTTGCACAGCGGTGTTTGCTGTTTTCACCCTGCTGACCGCAAGAGATAACATCATTCAATCTGCCACGGCGTTCGGCTTTAACGGT
>CAMGGF010000187.1 GCA_946055445.1 uncultured Ruminococcus sp.
GGCACTATGTGCCCGCCCTGTTTTATGACTAAATCTGCGTCATACCGCCGCGCAATATACCGAAATTGTCTTTATAAATCTCGTCAAACTGCGACAGCGGCAGGGGGCTTTGCCCACGCCCGATTTCAATGGTGTATCCCGGTCGGTCATAGGTTTCAATAAACCAGTCTTTGTATCCCGCAAAGCCTGAGGCATAGGGCGTTTCCTCCACCGCGTAGCCGCTGACTTCGCCGAAGTATTCGGCAATTTCGCGTGAGCGTGCCGGCTCGTAATCGAGATATTTCCAATAAATGATTTCCCCTTGGCTGTGGTAAGAAAGCGTCAGCAGAAAATCGTGCGTGCGCGTAAAGGTGAACATCGAAAAACTTTCGGGTGCCGTCAGCGGCGCGGTACCGACAAAATCGCGCGGAGCAGGCGTGCGAAAGCCCTGTTCGTATTTGATGCGCTTTGCCTGTTCCCAATTTGCAGGATATTGCAAATTCAAATCCACGCCCTCAATATTGGCTTTCCAACCGTTCGGAAACGGAATTTCAGGGTAGGCGTCGGCAATTTGCCGCGCACGGTTGTAATATCCGCCGCTTGTAAGCATACCCGTCACCAAATCCACACCGTCGGGGTTGACCATCGGCACCAAGTACAAACTGTATTCCCGAAACAGGCGTGCGGCAAGCGTGTCGCCGAGTTTTTCCCCCAAGGCGTAACTGTCGGCGTATTCCTCAGCGAATTTCAAGAGTACGGGGGTGGTCAGCCACTCGTTTGCGTGGTGCGATGCGTTATAACACACCTGCTTTTCGCCCGTGCCGATGCGCAAAAAGGAAATTGCCTTGCCCATTACGCTGTTGCCCACTCTGCCGCTTTCCAAAAACGGATACCGCACCGAAAGTCCCTCTGCAATCCACGCGGTAAGGATAGAGGAATAGGGGACATTCGTCGGCACAAGCGGAAAATCAAACGGAATTTGTACCCGTGTGCCCACTTGCAAATTTTGCGGATTGATCGTCGGGTTGGCAAGCAAAATGCGGTAAAGCGGTGTGTTGTAGCGTTGCGAAAGTAAAAAGAGCGTGTCGCCGCTTTTCACAATATGCGTGGTGTAGCCTTTTAAATACGGGTACAGTTTCGCCCAAGTGCGCTTGCCGACCGCGCCGTCGGGCGAAAGTCCGTTTTTGCGCTGAAAATCGCGCACCGCCTCCGCCGTTGCGCCGCCGAATATGCCGTCTAAAACAAGGTCTGTGTAGCCTGCACGAATCAGCGCCAACTGTAAATAGTAAACCGCCGTGCCGCGCGCGCCGTAGCGTAATACTTCCATCAAAATCCCTCCCACATCGTTCTGCTTTATGGATATGGCGCGGGACGCGCAAAAAGACCGCAGGACGGGTTGAATTTTTGTGCGATTTTCGGTATGATAAAAGAGAGAACAAAAGGGGAGTGGTTTTTGTGACACCGCAGGAATTGGTAACCTGTGCGCTGGACGCGCAAAAAAACGCTTATGCGCCGTATTCGGGGTTTCGCGTGGGCGCGGCACTTTTGACCAAGCAAGGCAAGGTCTATTTGGGCTGTAATATTGAAAACAAAAGTTTTTCGCCGACGGTCTGTGCCGAGCGTGTCGCACTGTTTTCGGCAATCAGCGCGGGCGAAACGGATTTCACAGCGCTGGCGGTGGTCGGTTGCGACAAAGACGGCGTTTACAAGCATTTTTGTACGCCGTGCGGCGTGTGCCGTCAAGTATTGTCGGAATTTTGCGCGCCCGGTTTTCAGGTGATTTTCGGCGACGATACCCTCGACTGCGAAGCGCATACCCTGCAAGAGTTATTGCCGTTGGCATTTGACCTGTAAAATGTATTTCGTGCGTAGGGAGCGGTCGTATCGTTCCGTAAACCTCCCCACTTGTTGGGGAGGTGGCACGCGCAAAGCGCGTGACGGAGGGGAAAACACAGCAAAATTCGCGGGCGCTTGCGCGTTGTTCCGTAAAAACACATCAAATTTTACGGGTGGGCACATCGTTCTGCCTTGTTATTTCCGCATTACATAACCCCGCAAATGACAGCCGAATGGCTGTCGCCTGCGGGGTTTCGCATTTGCAAAAGCGCTTGAAAGCGCATTATTGTATATGTACCGCGTCGAGCGTCTCGTTTGCCGCTTTACCGTCAAACCGCAAAAGCGAAAGATTTTCGCAGTTTTCCGCGTCGAGCGCATAGGCGTATTCGTCGCAGACCGTGCCGAAGCGTACCTTTGTCTTTTCAATGGTTACATTGTCGGCATAGCGCAAAAAGAAGCCTGCGTTTTTGTGGCTCTCCACGCCGTAATCTATGCACGGGCGCAAATCATACAGCCCACACGCCCATTTGGAAGTTTTTGTCACTTCTACCTGCACATTTTCAAAGGAAATATCCTCTAAATGATTGTCCGCGTTGCCGTGCAACAGCACGCCGTTTTCCCCTTTGCAGGTGATATTTTTAAACCGGATGTTTTTAATTTTGCCCGATTTTGTGTTGTTATCACGGTTAAAAGTGGTCAATACAATCGGCTCTGCCGTACCCCACCAATCGGGGCAGAAACGGCGCGTTTCAATGATAATGTCGGAATACGAAACATTTTCCACATTGCCGCCGTCACGGATTTGAATGGACAGCCCGCGGTTGCTTCTCGAAATGATGCAGTTGGAAACGAGCACATTGCGAAAATCGCCCACACCCTCTGTGCCGATTTTGATTGCCGCCGAAGTGGAAATCAGCGTACAGCCTGAAATCACAATGTTCTCACACGGGCCGTATTCCGCATTTCCTTTCGAGGTCTTTAAGCAAATGCAGTCGTCCGCGCATTCTACATGGCAATTTGTAATGCGCACATTTGTGCAATGGTCGGGGTCAATGCCGTCGGAGTTGGCAACATCCAAATCATTCAAAATGCGAATACTGTCAATGCGGACATCATCACAGCCCGCAGGGTGGAGTGTCCAAAACGGCGCGTCCGTAATCGTGACATCGCGCACGGTGATATGGTTGCTTTTTTCAATATAAATCACCGTCGGACGCGGGTAAAAATCGCCCGTGACATAGTATTTATCTTTTCGTTTCACGAAACTGTGCCCGTTTGCGTCAATCACGCCCTCACCCGAAATCGTGCAGCCGTCCGCTTCAAAACCGTATAAAAATACGAAAGACGGTTTGCCGGTTACGGGGTTGCCGACCAAGGCGGTTTTCGGGTCATTGATGCGCTCGCACGGGCGAATGTAGCCGTTTATATCCGCAGTCGCCTTTAAGCGCGCGCCTTTTTGCAAATGCAATTCGACATTTTTGCGCAGTTGCAACGCATCGCTGTAATAGGTTTTGCCGCTTGTGAGCACCACCGTGCCGCCGCCGTTTTGCGCCGCCGCATCGAGTGCCGCTTGAATGGCTTTCACATCGTTTTGCACGCCGTCGCCGTGCGCGCCGTAGTCCTCGGGATAAAAATAAAGCATAACAACACCTTCGGAAATTCAAAATTCAATCTACTATACCACAATCCCCGCCGCAAGGCAATAACTTTTGC
>CAMGGF010000188.1 GCA_946055445.1 uncultured Ruminococcus sp.
TACGATTTTATATTCATCATACGGGTTAAAATAGGGGCAACTTTGGGTGTTGAAACTTAAAAAGTTCAGCATTTCGTCTTCATCGAGGTTAATCTCGCAAACATATTGTTCGAGTTCCTCGTCATAGTCATAATACGCGCAAAAATCACAGCGCGAAGCACTTTGCGCCATTACGATACGCCCTCTTTCGTTTCGTGGTATTCTTTGTCACTGTTGACCGCCCAAAGCGCGGATTTGTCTGCGTCGTTTTCCAAAATACACCGCACCGCCTCAAACGCCGTGCACATAGAATGGTCCATATTGTTGTAACGGTGCTGACCGTTCCGCCCGATGCAGTACAGATTCGGAAAGCCGTTTAAAAACTCAACCACTTTCGGCAAATCGCTGTATGTATCAAAATAAGCGGGATACGCCTTTTTCACCCGTTCGCAATGCGCGTCCAGAGGCACAGCCGCAGAGGAAATAAGCCCGATGGCCTGCAAATCACGTTTCGCCGCATCTGCTAATTCTGTATCGGAACGCGCCCAAAATGTGTCGCCCTCGCGGCAGAAATATTCCGCCCCGATAAACACAGTATGCGCGCAGTCCTTTACCATATACGGCGACCAGTTGTTAAAAATCTGCACTCTGCCCAAACGCACTTCGCGTTCCTGCACATAAATCCAGCAGTCGGGCAACAGTGTACCGTCCGCCTGTGTTTTTTGTAAATCCTGTTTTTGAAAAAGCAAGCCCACCGTAACAAAATCGCGGTAAGGAAGACCCGCCGCAATGTTTTGCACCGTTTCGGGCACGGTGTTTTCGGGGAAAGCGGCAATCAAATCGCAAAGCGGCATAGAGGACAGCACCGCGTCACACGCATAGGGGACTTTTTCGCCGTTTTCCTCGGCGACGACGCCCGTTATACGCCCGTTTTCCGCTTGCACAAAACAAACCCGCGCGCCGAAATGCAATTCGCCGCCGCGCCGCGTAAATTCCGCCGCCGCAGTTTCCCACAACTGCCCGGGGCCGTGTTTCGGGTATTTGAACTGCGCAATAAGCGAAGTTTCCGCACTTTTCTTTTTGCCGAGCGCGTTTTTGAGCACCTCTTTTACCGAAACGCCTTTGACGCGCTGTGCGCCCCAGTCTGCGGAAATTTCTTTCGGATGCCGCCCCCACAGTTTTTCGGTGTAATCCTCAAAAAACATTTGATAAAGCGGTTTGCCGAAACGGTTGATGTAAAAAATTTCAAGCGTTGTTTCTTCCCGTTTGCGGCACACGGCGGCAAGATAGCCGCACCCTGCCTTTACGGTATGCGCAAGCCCGAGATTGCGAAATGTTTGCGGTTTTAAAGTAATGGGATACGCAAAGAATTTGCCGTTGTAAAAAATACGCGAAACCCGTTTTCGCAAAAGCATTTCATTTTCCCGTTCGGTCGGTGTTTCCCTTTGCAAGGGACAAAGGCTTTCCCAAAAGGCATTGACGCGGTCACTTTTCGAGAAAAATCGGTGCCCGCCCATATCCATACGGTTGCCGTTTATGTTTACGGTTTTGGAAATCCCGCCGACAGCGTTACTCTCTTCCAAAATCGTCACGCTGTATTTTTCAGGCGCAGTACGCAACAGTTCCAACCCCGCGGTTAAGCCGGCGGGGCCTGCGCCGATAATCACAACCGTTTCTTTTTGTGTTTTCGGGGTGCTCAATTTGTTTTTCCACTCCAAAAAATATAGTCAGAAATCAACAGCGCGCGCACAAACGCGGCCTCCGCCCCGCCGATTTTCACAGGCGGCGCAATCAAAAAATACTCTCCGTTTTTGGGTTCGGTTAAATTCAAACCTTCGAGCAATACCACATCGCGGTTGAAAAATGCGCGGTGTGTTGCCCCCGTGCTGTTCGGCGGCTCCACCGTAAGCGCATCCGTGCCGACCAATTTACAGCCGTAATACGCCATGGCTTCGGCGGCGGAAGTGTGGATAAACGCCCGCCCGCCGGATTTAATCAGCAAACGCTCGACACCGCGCGGGAACGAATTTTCCACAACCTCGCCCGTGATGATACCGGGAGAAACCTCTAACACACGGCACGGGCCGATGCAGGTTTCAAGCGGCACGGAAGCAATGTCCGCTGCGCCCGAAAAAAAATGCAACGGTGCGTCCATATGCGTACCGTTATGCAACCCCGCATACAGCGCGTTCAAATTGTAATAATCGCCGTTTTCGAGGGTACAAAGGGGTGTGAGTTCCGGCACGGGGTCACCCTCGTAGACCTCGGCGGTCAATAAATCATTGGAAATGTCGATAATTTTCATACTGTACCCTCCTTTTATCTATGTAATACGAATGATTTTCAATCAGGCAAGCATTGCTTCTCGCAAATCTTGCAGTTCGGCTTCGCCGAAGCCGTTTTCCGCCAAAAGCGCGGGTAAATCGTGCGTGGCGAAAAATTCCAACAGCGGCTCCATATTTTCGGGCACGGAAGAAAGCAAAGGCAAAAGGTCTTGGAAATTCGCCATCGTGTGCGCCACGCGTTGCACGCCGCCGCGGTTATACAGTTCCGACACCATATAATCGGCAAGAATATCTGCGTCATACGCACCCAAAAGATGTAAAATCGTCGCCGCAAGCACGCCCGTGCGGTCTTTGCCCGCAGTGCAATGAAAAATGACTGCGCCGTTTTTCACGCCGTTTGCCACCGTGCAGAGCGCCTTTGCCAAAAGTTGCGGCGTTTTCGTAACCATATCGGTATAACTTTCCGACATACTGCGGCGAAAAGCCGCCAAAGCGCCTGTGTCTGCGTTTTGAAAATCTAAATTTTCCGATTGCAAGGGACAATGCACCCACGAAATACCGTTCGGCACACCGTCGGGCATCGTTTCGGTTTCGTAAAGGCTTCGCAAATCCACCACGGTGCGCACCCCTGTTCGGGAAAGCGTTTGCCATTCTTCTTCGATCAACGCACAAAGCGCGTCCGCGCGGTACAGTTTTTGCCAGCGGACGGTTTTGCCGTCTTTCGTCATGAAGCCGCCCAAATCGCGCACATTAAATGCGTGCGGCAAAATCAAATGCTTTACAAAGTCCATCGTGCCCTCTCAATTTTCGACAAAATACTTTTCATACCACAAAATGAAGCAGTAAATCGACCAGACCTTTTTCATATTGTGCGCCGTACCCGCTTTGTGGTCATCGAGCAGTTTCATAATGTATTTTTGATTGAAAAATTCCTTCGCGGTATCGCTCAAAAACTTCTCTTTCACGCGGGTGTAAAACTCGTCGCGTTTGAGCCAGTCATTCAGCGGTGTTAAAAAGCCTGTTTTGCGCATTTTTGCAGTTTTTTCGGGCAGTTGCTTCGCCGCCGCGCCGCGCAGTGCCAATTTGGTGGTTTCGCGGTTGACGCGGTAGCAGGACGGGATTTGCAACGCCAATTTCAGCATTTCGCGGTCCAAAAACGGCACGCGCAATTCCAAGGAGTTTGCCATACTCATACGGTCGGCTTTCACAAGAATATCCTGCACAAGCCAGGTGCGAATATCGACATACTGCATTTTGGTGATGT
>CAMGGF010000189.1 GCA_946055445.1 uncultured Ruminococcus sp.
TTGCGCTGTTTGAGATCCTTCGCTACGCTCAGGATGACAAATATAAATAAAAATTCATCTGTATGTCCCCCTGTTTTTGTTTTACCGTTTCCACTTGTTTTCATATTGACTTTACGCGGATTGTATGTTAAAATTTATTGAATTTGTGCGTATGCGCTATCTTCAAAAAAGGAGATTTGCAGAATGGAAATATCCGCTTCCGTCGCCGGGCTGTTAGGCCTTGCGAGCGACAATATGATATATGTTGTCATTATGTTTGTGCTCGGGCTGTTTTTCATTGTCAAGGGCGGAGATATTTTTGTTGACGCCGCCACTTGGATTGCAGAAGCCACGGGCATTCCGAAATTCATTATCGGCGCAACGGTTGTCAGTTTCGCAACCACGCTCCCCGAATTGCTCGTTTCCGCCATTGCCGCCTCAAAAGGGCAAAACGATATGGCAGTCGGCAATGCCGTCGGTTCGGTTACGGCAAATGTCGGTTTGATTATGAGCATTTCCGTTTTATGTATGCCGGCGCTCGTGAAACGCAAAGAAATCGCCTTTAAAGGTTCGTTAATGATTTTGGCGGTTGCGGCGTTGTTCGCATTTTCCTGCAATCTCGATTTAAACTTGTGGCAAAGTATCATTATGATTGCGATTTTTGCCGTATTTATGACGGAAAACATTCTCTCGGGCAAAAAATCCATGGGCGTTACGGAAGAGGACAGAGGTCCCAAAGCCACAGGCAAAGACATTGTGATCAATGTTACCAAATTCCTGCTCGGTGCGGCGGGCATTGTGGTCGGCGCGGATTTGCTGGTCGATGACGGTACGGTGATTGCCAAAAGCCTCGGCGTTTCCGAAGCCATTATCGGCGTGACGATCATCGCCGTCGGCACCTCGTTGCCGGAGTTGGTCACCACCATCACCGCGATTGCGAAAAAGCAGTCGGATTTGTCCATCGGCAATATTGTCGGCGCAAACATTATCGATTTGACGATGATTTTACCGATTTGCGCTTTCTTGTCGGGCGGCACGCTTCCCGTCGGGAAACAGTCGGCGTTCCTCGATATGCCGATTTGCCTGTTGATTATCTGTATTGCCCTTATTCCCACGCTGATATGCAAAAAACTCAGCCGCTGGCAAGGCGCATTGATGATTTGCATTTACATTGGGTACATTGCCGTATTGGTTACCAATTCCTCATTTGGATATTTGCCTTTTTAGGCTGTTTAAAGCGACGGTTTTTACCGCCGCTTTTCTTTTAATTTCGGCAATTATTTTCACGGGATTTCGGTTGAAATTCAAGGTATAATATGATAAAATTTATTGTTAATAAGGTTACGAAAGGCACGGTGCAGAATTTGAGAGCGTATTTAATGCTGGAGGACGGTTCCGTCTACGCGGGACCCGCGCACGGAGATTTTAAAGAAACCCCCTGTGAGGTTGTGTTTAATACCTCTATGACAGGCTATGTGGAAATATTGACAGACCCCTCTTACGCCGGGCAGGGTGTGGTTATGACCTACCCGATGATTGGCAACTACGGCGTTTGCCGCGCAGATTTTGAAAGCGAGAAATTACAGCCGTGTGCGTTCATTGTGCACGAACTGTGCGATACGCCGTCCAACTTCCGCTGTGACGGCACGATTGACGAACTTTTGCACGAATATCATATCCCCTGCCTTTCGGGGATTGACACGCGCGCCGTGGTCAAAAAACTGCGTGAAAGCGGCACCATGCGCGGCGTGGTGACGGCGGATATTTCCGATAAAGAACGCGTCATGTCCGTCATTAAATCCTTTAAACAGGACAAGTTGGTGGAAAGCGTTACCCTGCGTGAAAAAACCGTTTTAGGCGAAAACAACAACGGGGCGAAAATCGCGCTGATGGATTTCGGAACGAAACGCAATATCGCAAACAGTTTGGTGGAACGCGGTTGCGTTGTGACGCAGTACCCCGCGTGGACCTCGGCAGAAGAAATTATAAAAGCCGCGCCCGACGGCATTATGCTGTCGAACGGCCCCGGCGACCCGGCGGACTGCGTGGGCATCATCAAAGAAATCAAAAAACTGTACGATTACGGCATTCCGACCTTCGCCATTTGCTTGGGGCATCAGTTGATGGCTTTGGCAAACGGCGGCGAAACCGAGCGCATGAAATACGGGCATCGCGGCGCAAACCACCCCGTCAAATTTCTGCACGAGGACAGAACTTACCTCTCCTCACAGAACCACGGGTATATGGTGAACGGCAAAGGATTGCCGAGCAATGCGGAAATCAACTGCATCAATGTCAATGACAAAACCGTAGAGGGCATTGTGTATCACGGCAAACCCGTGTTTACGGTGCAGTTCCACCCCGAGGCAAATTCCGGCCCGCGGGACACCTCGTTCTTATTTGATAAATTCATTAAAATGGCGGCGGAGGGCAGATACGATGATTGATAAAAGCATCCAAAAAGTTATGGTTATCGGCTCGGGTCCCATTATTATCGGGCAGGCGGCGGAATTTGACTATGCAGGCACGCAGGCTTGCCGTTCTTTAAAAGAAGAGGGCATCGAAGTGGTGCTCGTCAACTCTAACCCCGCCACGATTATGACCGACGGCGACATTGCAGACAAGGTCTATATTGAACCTTTGACCATTCCGACTTTAACCAAAATCATTGAAACAGAAAAACCTGACTCCATTTTGCCCACGCTCGGCGGGCAGACGGGGTTGAACCTTGCAATGGAACTGGATGAACTCGGCGTTTTAAAGGCAAACGGCGTGCGCTTAATCGGCATCAACGCCTCCGCCATTAAAAAGGCGGAAGACCGTCAGGAATTTAAGGACACGATGGAAAAAATCGGCGAGCCGTGCATTGAGTCACTCGTTGTGCACGATGTCGAGTCCGCTGTGGAATTTTCCGCGAAAATCGGCTACCCCGTCATTGTGCGCCCCGCTTACACTTTGGGCGGCACAGGCGGCGGCATTGCCGACGACGAACAGGAACTGCGCGAAATCTGCGCCAACGGCTTGCGTCTTTCGCGCGTGACCGAGGTTTTGATTGAAAAGTGCATTGCAGGCTGGAAAGAAATCGAATACGAAGTGATGCGCGACTCCAAGGGGAACTGCATCACGGTCTGCAATATGGAAAACCTGGACCCCGTCGGCGTGCACACGGGCGACTCGATTGTTGTGGCGCCCAGCCAAACGCTGATGGACAAAGACTATCAAATGTTGCGCTCGTCTGCGCTGAACATCATTACGGAATTGGGCATTGAGGGCGGCTGTAATGTGCAATTTGCCCTGCACCCCGACTCGTTCCAATACGCGGTTATCGAGGTAAACCCCCGTGTGTCGCGTTCTTCGGCGCTCGCTTCCAAAGCGACGGGCTACCCGATTGCCCGCGTGGCGGCAAAAATCGCGCTGGGGCTCGGTCTGGACGAAATCCCCAACGCCGTTACGGGCAAAACCTTTGCCTCCTTTGAGCCGGCACTCGACTATTGCGTGGTGAAATTCCCGAAATGGCCGTTTGACAAATTCGTCACCGCCAA
>CAMGGF010000190.1 GCA_946055445.1 uncultured Ruminococcus sp.
CCCCTAAAATCACCCCTTATTTTTCAAATATCACCCCTACGGTATGTTGCGGCGAAAACGAAGCATATATATACTGATTATAAGCAGAATTGCAATCTTACAAGGAGGAATATATATGAGAACTACAAGCCGCAAGACAATCAGCATTTTGCTGTCGATTGTTATGGCGCTTACTATCTTGCCATTGTCGGTTTTTGCAACGGGTGAGGATACAACAAGCAGTGTTACAGACCTCACTACGCCTGTTGAACCGGAAAAGGTGAGCGATGTTTACCAAATCGGCACGACAAATGAGCTGTATTGGTATGCGAATACAATCAATGCGACACAGTCGCCGTCTTCGGATGACTTTAAGGCGATTTTAACGGCGGATATCAACTTTAATCCCGGCGTCACCTTTGAATATCAGGCGGAAAGCGGCTGTATTGCCGTTCGAAAAATGTCAGAGGACGGTCAACAGTTGGAGGCGTTTCTCGGTACTGGGTTAAACGGTACGGAAAACGGCGTGTGGCTTGACGGAAGCGATGTTATCGAACTGAATGCCTGGATTCCGATTTACAATATGAAATCGAACTTTAACGGTAACGGGCACACGATTGACGGCGTGTATGTGAACTGTGCGGAGCAGACTGCACAAATCGATTTTTCACAATATCCCGGTTACATATACGGCGCACCCGGCTTTTTCGGATATATCGGCAACGGCGGATCGGTCAATCACTTAAAAATCGGTGCAAATTCATGTGTTGTTTCAAACCAAGGTACTGCCGGCGGTGTTGCAGGTGTATCAAGCGGACTGATGTATGTTGTCGAAAACCATGCAACGGTTGTAGGCTTCGGCGCGGGAACCACTTATGAACCTGCAGGCGTTGGCGGTATTGTGGGTAAATTGCGAAATCATGACATATCAAATTGCATAAATTACGGCGCTGTTATCGGCGTTTTGAAGACTACCTATTCCCAAGACCAGCCAACCTATTACCGCCCCTTTGTCGGCGGTATTGCAGGCGGCGCGAGCAATTCTACGAGCGGCACTTCGGGGATTGCGAGTTCCTTCAATTTTGGAAATGTTTATGCGGAAGGCGGGTATGCCGCAGGCATTTTGTCAAGAACAACAAATACTACGCAGTGCACCGGGGATTCAGTGCGTTATTGCGCGAATTACGGCGATGTGGAAGGTATGCACGCCGCAGGTGTTGTGGACTATGCTGTGATTAATACGATTGTAGAATTATGTGCAAATTACGGCGCAGTTATCGGCACGGCTTTTGCGGCGGGTGTTATCGGGGAAACTGTCGGCGGTGAACTCAGGGGTTGTTTTAATGCCGGGCCTGTCCGGTTGACGGATACTTATCCTGCATCCGATTCGTACTTCCGTTCTAACAGTTACAGCGGCGCATTTGCGCTGGTTGCGGGTTCAGGCGTGACAAGCGAAGATGTTACGAACGGTTATAACGATGCGGATGTTTGCCCGGCAGAGCTTTTCAGGGAATATTACGGCTCTGATGCGCCGGTTTGCTATTCCGTTCCCCAATCGACCTTTGCAAGCGGCGAAGTCGGTTATAAATTGAATCAAGTATATTCGTCAAGTTCCCGATGGATGGTACAAAGGCTTGCCGATCCCGGCCCAAGTGAGGAAGACCCCCGCCCGGTAGAGACTTACCCCAGGTTGAATTTTGAACTTTTGGGGTGCACAACGGATGAAATCTACCGAAATACCCATTGGTGCTGTGCGGGGATAAACAAAACCAACCATACAGAGGATAAACGCTACACTTACGCAAATGTAACGCATGACGCAACGGTTGACGAGCATATTGCAGGGTTAGACGGTTACTGCGCGCACTGCGGCTTGGATATGCGCGCGCCGGCGATTACAGGCCCTGAAACCATCGACGATATTACTGCAGGCGTATATTATTACGAGAATGTGCAAGTTTTGGCGGAGGGCGCCGCGGACATCACTTTTGAATTGACGAAAATTGAAGTAAACGGCGTCGAAATCACCGATGAAAATTTGAATGACTATGATGTCTATTTCTATATTACAAATGCAGGATACCTGACGCTCTATTCCAATGTGACAGGCACTGTCAATTTAACCGTTACGGCAACCAACGGCTACGGCTCGGACACAGAAACCTTTACCGTCACCGTTTTGGAGGGCGAGCAGTTTGAAATTCTCACCCAAAAATTGCCCGACGGCAAGGTGGGCGAGGAATATTACGCCTTTTTAGAGGCAAGTCAAAAAGGTGCATATTGGGAAGTCGATACCAAGAGCAGTCCATTGCCCGCAGGATTGGAGTTTAACGGCAAGTCCGGTGAGATTACGGGTACGCCGACAGAATCAGGTTATTTCAAGGTTATCGTATATGCCTATTTTGAAAAAGATGTGGCAGAAACCTGCCTGACGCTCTATATTGCAGAGGCAGATGAAGCGCACGCGCACACATACAGTTGGAAAGAAATTGATGATGTTCAGCATATCGGAACCTGCTCCTGCGGCGATAGTGTAACAGAGGCTCACATATGGAATCAAGGCGCAGAAACAACAGCACCCACGATTGAGGCAGAGGGCGAGATGACCTATACCTGTACAAAGTGCGGCGCAACGAAAACCGAGCCCGTGCCGAAATTACATCGACACGAATTTGCGGGAAATACTTGTGTGATTTGTGAAACACAGTTGTTTGAATTTGCAGCGCAAGAAAACGGTGTAACCATAACCACATATAACGGCTATGACAGCGAAGTACTGTTCCCGGAAACCGTGGAGGGTGCGGTTGTGTTGGGAATCGGCGACTATGCATTTCAAAATCAAGCAAATATCACAGCGGTAATCATTTTAGATGAAAACTTTGTCATTTCGGAATTTGCCTTTTTAAATTCCGCTGTTACAACCATTTACGGTTATACGGGCTCCACGGCGGAAACCTATGCCGAAGCACACTTTATGACCTTTGTGGCACTCGATAAACCCACAGGTGTTGGGGCAGACCTCAATATGGACGGTGTTGCGAATTTAACCGACTACGCGGTTATGGCGGCGATATCCATCGGCGAGCAAACCGCAAGTGTTGTGGAAACGCGCGCGGGTGACTTAAACTTTGACGGCGTTGTGGACTTCTTTGATGTTGCGCTGTTAGACTTGATTATCAACGGGTACCGCTATTTGCCGGGGGATTTAAACGGAGACGGTAACTTAAATGACGCGGATTTAACCTTGATGCACAATGCAATCGACGGCACAGCGGAATTAACGCAAAAGCAAACCTATGCCGCCGATTTGAACGGCGACGGGCTTGTGAATGCTACCGATGCCGCGCTGCTCGAAAAACGCATATTGTTGTTTAACGGCTATACACAGGCAAAAGAAGAGGCGTAATATAGTTTTGTTGTGCGTCACCACCGCATAGCAAAAGCGCCGTCGGCGCAATATGAAAACTCCCTCTGACTGCCCGCGCGGCAGACAGGGGGAGTTTCTTGTGGAGCGTTTTCTATTTCGCCCTTTCGAATC
>CAMGGF010000191.1 GCA_946055445.1 uncultured Ruminococcus sp.
CCGCCCTTTTTTCCTATTGGGCAGGGAGAAGATGAAAATGAAAAAGAAGATGTATGCTTTGCTGACATTGGCGGCTTGTTGTTTTGCTTTGCTGATTTGCACAGCGTGCGGCACAGAGGACAACAGTATTCGCGTAAACACCGCAAAAACCTATCAAACTATGGAAGGCTTCGGCGCGAGTGCCGCGTGGTGGGCGCAGGATGTCGGCGGCTGGACGCAAACAACGGACAGCGGCAACGAAATCCGCACCGAAATTTTGGAATTGCTGTACGGTGAAAACGGCATTGATTTGGATATTTACCGCTACAACCTCGGTGCAGGTTCCAAAACAGAGGACAATTCTTATTATTCCGACCCGTGGCGTAAAACCGAGAGTTTTCTTTTGCCTGACGGTACGGTGGACTATTCCCGCGATGCGAATGCTGTTTGGTGTATGCAAAAAGCCGTCGATTTGGGCGTGCAGAATGTGGTGTTCTTTTCCAACAGTGCGCCCGACACCATGACAATCAATGGCAAAGTGCATAGCGATGCGGACGAAAACCGCGTGGACTATGTCAATGACGAGGGGAGCAACGTCTATTTTTCCAAACCGAATTTAGATGCGTCGCAGTATCAAAATTTTGCCGATTATACGCTGGATGCCGTCGAGCATTTCCGTGCAAACGGGATTCCCGTTACCGCCGTTTCGCCGATTAACGAACCGCAATGGGCGTGGCAAGGCGGGCAGGAAGGGTGCCATTACGAGCCGGACGAAGTTGTGGCGCTGTATAAAGTGTTCCTTTCAGAAATGCAAAACCGCGGGCTGACGGAAACCACCGAACTGTCTATGTTCGAATCGGGACAGCCGTTCGGCGACACGCTCAAACGCTATTTAGACGCGATTATGGACGACAAAGACCTTTCCGCCGCAATGCAGGGGATGGATACCCATTCCTATTGGGGCACGGCGGAACAAAAGGAAAAAACCGCGAAATACTTAAAACTGCATTACCGCAAATTGCCTGTGCGCTGTACGGAGTGGACGGAAATGCAGGGCGGCAAAGATGTCACAATGGACTCCGCATTGGTACTTTGCAATACAATGCTCGAGGATTTGACGATTTTAAACGCAGAAAGTTGGAGTTATTGGATTGCGGTTTCCGCTTATGATTACCGCGACGGGCTGATTTATGTAGACCGCGAAGCGCATACTTATGAAACGACCAAACGGCTGTATGCGCTCGGCAATTTTTCGAAGTTCGTAAAGCCCGGTGCGGTGCGCATCGGCGCGTCGGTCGGAAAAGCCCTGCCGATTTCCGCCGTTGCCTTTGATTGCGGCGATACGGTGGCGGTCATTGCAGTCAATAACACCGAAACCGAAAAGGCGTTTACAATGGATTTTAATAGCAAGGCGAAATTCACGGATATTTCTGTCTTTGTGACCGATGCGAATCACGATTTGGAATGCGTTTATACGCAACCGTTTGCCGCGAATGTCAGTTATACCGTTCCCGCGCAATCCGTCACGACTTTCGTATTCCAAAAGGACGCGGCATAATGCGCAAAACGGATAACAAGCAAGCCGTGCATGTTGTGCACCCAATTGCGCCGTTGTATGACGAAAACAGCCGCATTTTGATTTTGGGCAGTTTTCCGTCGGTAAAGTCCCGTGAACAAGCATTTTTTTACGGGCATCCGCAAAACCGTTTTTGGCGCGTTTTGCCCGCACTTTACGGGGAAGAGCCTTTAACAACCATACCCGAAAAGCGGGCGTTTTGCGCGCGTCACGGTATCGCGCTGTGGGATGTAATTGCCTCGTGTGAGATTGTCGGTTCGTCTGACAGCAGTATTCAAAATGCCGTGGCGAACGATTTAACGCTGATTTTGTCAGCCGCGCCGATAGAACGCATTTTCACCAACGGTAAAACCGCAGGCAAACTGTATGACCGCTATATGCAGCCGCAAATCGGCAAATCCGCCGTTTGTCTGCCGTCCACAAGCCCCGCCAACGCCTCGTGGACGCTCGAAAAACTCGTTGCCGCGTGGCAGGTGATTGTGCGGTAATGCACCGCGATTGTAGGAACGGTCTTGACCGTTCCGTAAGATACCATCAAAATTAAAATGCAGTAGGGCGGGGAAAAGACTGCGCCGCGAGCGAACGAGGAACCGCATTTGCTTTCTTATTGTTTTATGCAATACAAAAACAGACGGGTAGTGTCTACTATCCGTCTGTTTTGCTGTCGCGCAATCCGAAAACGGTACACGCTTACTGTCATGCACGAATATGGAACAAAACATTTGGGGAAACAGAACGAGGGAACGTGCAGAAAAAACGAAAATAAGGTCTGTTTTTATAGTGTACGCAAAAAGCGTACAATTTGTTTTATTTTATAGAAATTTTTGCGTTTTTTCCGAATAAGAAAAATAAAAAGCAGGAAAATCAGTCTGTTTTATTAAATTTGCACAAAAGAATGTTTTAATATATGAAGTTTCTGTTGAATTCCCGATTTTTTCCCGTTTTGTATTGACAATGATACCCAATCTGGTTTATAATTCTCATTATATTAGTGTGTATATCTATATCTGTATGTACATATTTTACGGCTTTTATTTGAATTGCACGGAGGTTGTATTTGTGTCTGCCAAACTTTTTACCGCAGTCCCCGTAAACGGTGACGGTGTATATAATCAGAAAAAGAATAAGTTTTCGGTTGTGTATTATAAAAGAAAGCAAATGAACGAACTGTATCCAGCCGGCGGTTTTTCTGTCGTGGGGCAAATCGGCAAAGGAAATGAAGAAATCGGCGTAGTTGCATTCGGCGAAGGGCAGGTGCCCGTTTATGCGGTGTCCAAATTGCCGCACGCCAAGGTGCTCGGGTATGTGAAAGTCGGCGAAAATGAATATCTTGCCGTTGTCAAAGATGTTTTGCTGTTATGGCTGTTATGGATTTTGTTGGCAGCGGCCGTGTTGGTCTGCCTGGCTTTTCTGTTGAAAACGGTTTTACCCACGGGCGCAGAACCCGAAATCACTACGCGCGCACCGGGTGTGATTGACGCAAATGCTGTTTTAGGGGAAGGCGAGTTGTCCATTCCGGAAAAGGTGGATGTTTCGGGACGCAATATTACCGTGAACGGTGTGCCGGAGATGCATTTGGTCGCCGGTCAGCGCGAGCAGAATTTTGTGTTTTCCAACCCCGAAAACAATCCCTGTTTCTTTGTGATTGAAATGGAATTGGCAGATACGGGAGAGATTATTTATACCTCTAATTTACTCCCGCCCGGGTATTCCATTTCTAAATTCACCTTGAATCGTCCTTTGGAGGCGGGCACATATAATGTGGTTTTACATTATAAACCCACAACTTTCGACCAAGAACAGCGTCCGCTGAACAATATGGATATTAAAACTACGATAATTGCGGAAGCGCCCGCGAAATAATGCAGGCGGGAAAAAAGAGTTTTACAGCGATTTTTGATACGGATTTACGATGAAAGGAGAAGCGCGTTATGCAAAAGAAAAAAA
>CAMGGF010000192.1 GCA_946055445.1 uncultured Ruminococcus sp.
CGCATCACTTCGTTGTCGCTTTTGCCTTTGGGGTCAAAGTCCGCGCCGCCTTTACCGCCGCCGATGGGCAGTCCCGTCAAAGAGTTTTTAAAAATCTGTTCAAAGCCTAAAAATTTAATAATGCTCATATCGACCGACGGGTGAAAACGCAAGCCGCCCTTGTAAGGTCCGATTGCGCTGTTGAACTGCACGCGGTAACCGCGGTTTACCTGCACAACGCCGTTATCATCCACCCACGGCACGCGGAACACCGTTGCCTTTTCGGGGGCAACCAAACGCTCTAAAAGCGCCGCTTTTTGATACTGCGGGTTGCTGTCTACCGCGGGGGCGATGGAGTTAAGCACCTCGGTGACCGCCTGGCAGAATTCCGGCTGATAATTGTAACGGGTTGTGGTTCTTTCCAGAACCTCGCTGACATAACTCATTGTATTTGCTCCTTTTCCTATGCATTTCGATTTGAAATACACCCGTATAATTTATTGCTTTGCTATTTTACTACGATAAAGCGCAAAATGCAAGTATCCCACTGTAAAAATTCATTTTTAGGATTTGCATATTTTTGTGAAAAATCACAGAAACAAAGCCCCGCCGACCTTTTTTGACAAAAAAGAAACAGCGCGTAGCGTGAATTGTGGTTCACCGTCGCTTTCAACTTGCAAAACCGCAAAAATCGCCGCACGCAAACAATAGGAAAAGCCCCGGTTCTGTAACCGAGGCTTTTCCTAATTGAGGGGTTGCTTGAGGAGGGGGTATAAAAGTACTCCGTCGGTCGGGTTGCGGCACCCTTCCTGTCGAGTACAGATATACTATACGGACAAACTGTGAACAAATTGTGAACAAATATTGAAAAACTCGTCATAATTTTGTGAAAAAAGAAAAATAAAAAAATTTTTCAAGAAAAGCAAACAAATGTTTGCAATTTCAGAACATTTGTGCTATGATATACATACAAAGTACGAAAACCATTCCATTCTGCTTTTCGGAGGGTATTTTTTATGAACACCATCAACAAAACGCAAAAAAAGATTTATGAATTTCTTTTAGAGCGCAGTCAAAGCGGCATTCCGCCTTCGGTGCGTGAAATCGGCGCGGCTGTGGGCTTGAAATCCACTTCGTCCGTGCAGGCGAATTTGGACGCGCTGGAAGAAGCGGGATTTATTGAGCGCGACCCGATGCTCAAACGCTCTATTCGCGTGCTCGGTGAGTCGGACAATGTCACCAGCGTGCCGCTTTTGGGCACAGTCACCGCCGGTGTGCCGATTTTGGCGGTTGAGCAAATCGAAAGTTATTTGCCGTACAGCGGGCGCGTTTCCAAAGACAAACCGCTGTTCGCCCTGCATGTGCGCGGCGACAGTATGATAAACGCGGGCATTTTAAACGGCGATATTGTCATTGTTGAAAAAACGCCTGCCGCCGAAAACGGCGAAATCGTTGTCGCCATGATTGAGGATGAGGCAACCGTCAAGCGTTTTTTCAAGGAAAAGGACCATTTCCGTTTACAGCCTGAAAATGACGCATACGAGCCGATTTTATCCAAAGAGGTCATTGTGCTCGGCAAAGTCATCGCCTTAATGCGATATTATTAAGTAAAGCACCAAACATAGCAAAAGCACCGAAACCGATTGTTTCGGTGCTTTTGCTTTTACTTATTATAGCGATACATCGTCCGCGGCAAGCCGAAATTTGAAAGGCTTGATGCGGTCACGGTCATTTCCTCGCCCGACAGTTTATAGGTTTCCGTATACCTTTGCCCGCGCACCGTGTAAAAAATCGTAGTATCGTTCGCGGTAAAGGTTCCTTTTTGTTCCTCGGCGTCTTCCATATCCCAAAGCATTTTCTCTGTTTCCTGTGCCAACTGCTCCTTTTGCGCTTCGGTCAATGGCACACCGTTTTCCCGTTCTGCTTGCCGCACACGGGCATTTGTCAGTTCCTCCACATACGTTTCGGCATTACAAGAATATACAATTTCTGAATAGTTGCCGTCCTCATAATACAGACAAATTACCGCGATTTCCCAGTCCATATGAAAATCCAGCCCCTCCAAAAAGCCACCGTTAAACAACAGTTGTGGAGGGATTTTTTCGTAATATATCCAACCGCCAAACAGCGCCTGTGGCACTGCGGACAACGGTGGCAGCGTTGTTGCAGGTGT
Organism: uncultured Ruminococcus sp.; assembly: GCA_946055445.1. Classification (GTDB taxonomy): domain Bacteria; phylum Bacillota; class Clostridia; order Oscillospirales; family Acutalibacteraceae; genus Fimenecus. The sequence goes on from CAMGGF010000192.1 coordinate 2,153, forward strand.
TGTTGTAATTGTTGCACTCGGCTTTTTGCGGGTGGTTGTTTCCCTCGGTGCAGTTACTTTGGGCGATGACTTTTCGGTTGTTTCGCTTTCCGTCGTAAGCATTTCTGATACGGTTGTTTCCGTGGTAGCCGATTCGCTTTCCGTTTCCGAAACAGTCGCCGCACTTTCCTGTGTCTGTGCAACAAGAGGGGGTTCTTCCTGTTTGCAAGCGGCAAACACACCGACAAGTAGCAAACAGCAAGCGGTTAAGAGCGCCGTTACATGCTTTGTTTTATGCAAATTTGTTCCCTCCCTGTGAAAAACAGGCAGGTATTTTCACCTGCCTGTCTGCGTTTGATTTAAAAAGCTTACCCCGCATGCATTTGCACTTTTTCATCACTGTCGGGGAAATTGCGGCGCTCGATTTTCGCGCCTAACGAACGGAACTTGTCCACCACATTTTCGTAGCCGCGTTCAATATGCTGAATTTCTTCCAACTCCGTTACGCCGTTTGCCGCCATTGCCGCTATGAGCATTGCCGCGCCCGCACGCAAATCGTCGGCACGCACCGGCGCGCCTTTTAAGGTTTCCACGCCCTCAATCACGGCGGTTTTGCCGTTTACATGGATATTCGCGCCCATTCTTTGCAACTGTTCCGCATAGCGGAAACGGTTATCCCACACGCTTTCGGAAACAAAACTCGTACCCTCGGAAAGACAAAGCAGTGTGGAAAACTGCGGTTGCATATCGGTCGGGAAGCCCGGATGCGGCATCGTTTTGATGTTGCAATGTCCCGGACGCTTGTGCATAATCACGCGCACAGCCTCATCATCCTCAATCACCGTTGCGCCTGCCTCAATCAGTTTTGCGGTGATGGACTCCAAGTGCTTCGGAATGACATTTTTGACTAAAACATCGCCGCGCGTAGCCGCCGCGGCAACCATATAGGTGCCCGCCTCGATTTGGTCGGGTATAATAGAGTATTCACAGCCGTGCAAATGCTCAACGCCGCGAATTTTAATCACATCCGTACCCGCACCGCGCACATCGGCACCCATTGTATTTAAAAAGTTTGCCAAATCAACGATATGCGGCTCTTTTGCCGCGTTTTCAATGATGGTCAGCCCGCGTGCTTTCACCGCGGCAAGCATCACATTGATGGTCGCGCCGACGGAAACCACATCGAGATACACGGAATTGCCCAAAAGGCGGTCCGCCTTGCAATGCACCATTGCATTTTCTTCCATCGTCACTTCCGTACCCAGTGCCTCAAACCCTTTGATATGCTGGTCAATCGGGCGAAGCCCCAAATAACAGCCGCCGGGCATGGCAA
>CAMGGF010000193.1 GCA_946055445.1 uncultured Ruminococcus sp.
CCCTCACCTGTCCGCGGGCGGATGAGGCATCCGCCCCTACGATTGTGTGATAAATTAAAATTTGTCATTCTGAACGCAGTGAAGAATCTCAAAAAACAAAGCGCAACAGAAAAGAGATTCTTCGCCTAACGGTTCAGTATGACAATCGGTCGAGGTAAAACCGCCCTTACAAGCCTATTAACCCATATCTGTGCATAACGCCGCCATATCATCGGGCAAGGGCGCAGAAAATACCATTTTTTCGCCTGTCACGGGGTGCAAAAGGGAACATTCCCCGCAGTGCAGTGCCTGATGATTGAGCCGTAAATCGGGACTTTCGTACATATCGTCACCCACAAGCGGCGCGCTGAGGTGTTTAAAATGCACGCGGATTTGGTGCGTGCGCCCTGTCTCCAAATGAATCTGCAACAGCGTACATTTGCCGTCGTTTTTCAGTGCTTCCCAATGCGTCACGGCGCGTTCGCCATCTGTGCCGACCGCGCGTAAGGTTTTGTTTGCGTCGGGGCGAAAAATCGGCGCGTCAACGGTGCCTTTGCCTGTAAATACCCCACACGCAACGGCGAAATAGGTCTTTTCGATATTCCCCGCCAAGCGATAGGCGGCATACTTGTTTTTGGCACAAACCACAAGCCCCGAAGTGCCCTTGTCGAGCCGCCCCACCGCGCGAAAAACGGCAGGTTCGCCGCGGCTTTCCAAATAATATGCCACCGCGTTTGAAAGCGCGTCGCCTTGGTGATTGTGCGTTTCGTGCATCGCAAGCCCCGCGGGTTTGTTAAGCACCAAAATGTCCGTGTCCTCGTATACAATGTGAAGCGGCATTTTTGTAGGTGTGCTGACGCTTGTTTTCTTGTCGTCGGGCAGTTCCAAAACGAGCAAATCACCCGTGCGCAAGCAGTCAATTGCCCGCGCGTGCGCGCCGTTTCGGGTAATTCCTTGCGGCTCGCGTTTCAAAATGCACAGCATACGGTGCGAAATACCGACTTCGTGTTTCAAGAAATCTTTAATTTTTTTGCCGTCTGCATGGCTTTCAATTTTGAATTCCAAACGCCTTGCCACAAAAACACCGCCTTTCTTTTTCGAATATATTGCATTTTTTCGCCGTTTTTGTAAGAATAATACCATAAACTTCATTTGGAGGCAAGGTATGCAACTTTTAATTCTGATTATACACGATGCGGCGCAAATGGACGAAATTCTCGTCAAAATGATGGAGGCGGGTATCCGCGGCGGCACGCTGTTAGACTGCAAAGGCGTTTTGCAGGCGGTTGCGGGCAGTGAATTGGAAAAACCGCCCGTATTCAGTTCTTTGCGGCAATATTTAAACCCCGATGCCGATATGAATAAACTGTTGCTTGCGGCAATGTCGGCGGAAAATATCGAAAAAACACACAACATTGTCACAGCCGTGACCGGTGGACTTGAAAAGGCAAATACAGGTGTATTTTTAACCCTGCCGTTGGGCTTTACCGACGGCGTGCGCGGCTGACAGCGCGAACTTTCGCCTTTTTTACCAAAAGCCATAGGACAAAAAGCCTCTGTTTGTTCAAAACAGAGGTTTCTGTTTTTTTGTTTGCAAAAAAGAATGTGGGGGCGTATAATAGCGTGCGGAAATGAAAAAAGGGGAAGCGAATTGTCTTTATGCAAGCCTATACTGTGTTTAAATCCTTGTGTATCATTATTGTTGCCGCAAAACTGTTCGGCATTGCCGCGCGCAAACTCAAAGCGCCGCAGGTAGTCGGCGAGATTATTGCCGGCGTTGTCATCGGCCCGAGTGTTTTGGGGTTTGTGGACCAAAGTGATTTTCTGGCGCAAATGGCGGAAATCGGCGTGGTGCTTTTGATGTTTTCGGCAGGCTTACAAACCAATTTGCACGATTTGTTGCGTACGGGCTTAAAAGCCTTTGCCATTGCCTGCGCGGGTGTGTTTATCCCACTTGCGGGCGGCACGGCTTTATATACGGCGTTTTACGGTGTTTCGCCACTCGGCTCGCCTGCATTTTACCGCGCGGTGTTTATCGGCGTCATTATGACCGCAACCTCTGTGAGCATCACCGTGCAAACCTTAAAAGAACTCGGCAAACTTTCCACCGAAGTCGGCACAACCGTATTGAGCGCCGCGATTATCGACGATGTCATCGGCATTATCGTTTTAACCTTTGTGGTCGGCTTAAACGGCGGCGATGTGAAACCCGTCACGGTCATTTTAAAAACGCTGCTCTTTTTCCTGTTTGCTTTGGGCTTTGGATTTGTTTGCTATTTCGTTTTCCGTTGGTGCGACAAACGCTGGCCGCACACACGCCGCATTCCGATTGCGGGGTTGGCACTTTGCTTTGGTATGGCATTTGTTGCCGAGCGCATTTTCGGCATTGCCGATATTACGGGCGCCTATGTGGCGGGGATTATCCTTTGCAGTATTCACGATTCCGACTATATCGCCGAAAAAATGGACATTAGTTCCTATATGCTGTTCGGCCCTGTGTTTTTCGCAAGTATCGGCTTAAAAACCACGCTCGATAAAATCTCGGGTGAAATTGTATTGTTTGCCGTCGGTTTCGTATTGGTCGCGCTTTTGTGCAAAATCATCGGCTGTTCGCTTATGGCAAAGGCGTGCCGCTTTAAATGGAATGATTCTCTCAAAATCGGTGTGGGTATGATGACGCGCGGCGAAGTTGCGCTTATCGTGGCGCAAAAGGGGCTTTCCTGCGGGATTATTTCGTCCGCCTATTTCACGCCCGTAATTTTGCTGATTTTGGTTTCGTCTGTGATTACGCCCATTATTTTGAAATTGCTGTATTCGCGTGACGCCAAACACAGCAAAAACGCGGCGGAATTACAGGAGAACCCCTAAAATGAAACAATAAAATGCATTATGGAACGGTATCGCTTTTGCGGTACCGTTTTTTTGTGATTTTTCACAGATTATACGGGAATATTTCTACCGTCGGTGTATTGAAAAAAACGGACAAAAGTGCTATAAATAGTAAATAAATCAATACAATCGGAAAGAAGTGTTTTTAGCAGCATGGCACTGGTTGCAATGAAAGATTTGCTCGAACGGGCAGAGGAAAAAAATATCGCCGTCGGGGCGTTTTCCGTCGGCAATATGGAAATGGTGATGGGGGCGGTGAAAGCCGCCGAGGAGCTTGAAACACCCATTATTTTGCAGATTGCCGAAGTGCGGCTTCCGAATTCACCGCTGGAACTGATGGGGCCGATGATGCTCGCCGCGGCAGAAAATGCGTCGGTCGATATTGCCGTGCATTTGGACCACGGGCTTCGCACCGAAACGGTGTTGCAAGCTTTGGACATCGGCTTTACTTCCGTGATGTTTGACGGCTCGCAGTTGCCGCTCGAAAAGAATATTGAAACTGTAAAAAATATTGTCAACCTTGCGAGTGATTACGGCGCAACCGTCGAGGCGGAACTCGGCGTAGTCGGCGGCAATGAGGG
>CAMGGF010000194.1 GCA_946055445.1 uncultured Ruminococcus sp.
CGCTGTGCAAGGACCTACAAGTCGAATACATTGTGAAACCCACCAATTTGTGGGAGGTTATCTTTGTCAAGCGGCAAGAGAAAAATCCGTGCAGTTTGTGCGCTAAAATGCGCCGTGGCGTATTGCACGACACCGCCAAAGCATACGGTTGTAACAAGGTTGCGTTGGGGCATCATTTAGACGATGCAGCGGAAACTTTTATGATAAACCTACTGCGCGGCGGGCAAATCGGTTGTTTCTCCCCCGTTTCCTATCTCTCCAATAAAGATTTGTATCTCCTTCGTCCGTTGGTATTTGCGATGGAAAAAGAGGTTTCCGCGGCGGCACGGCGGCTGAACTTACCCGTTGTAAAAAGCAAATGCCCTGCGGATAAGGTTACAGAACGGCAAACAGTGAAAGCGTTACTGCAAACGCTGGAAAAAGACTACCCCGCCCTGCGCAAAAAAATTGTCGGCGCATTAGAACGCGGTGAAATTGACGGATGGTAAACCGATTTTGCAAGATTTAAAAGAAAAACTGCAAAAATATTTCAAAAATATGCAAAAATCATAGACAAATATTCACTATTTTTCGGATTTTTTCCTTTGATTTTCAACGATTAAATTGTTCAAAACTCTGTTCATATTGTTAAAAACTTTGATTTTTGAACATTTTTGCCGCAAAAAAAGTCGAAATCCTTGTAAAGTAAATCGCTTTACAAGGATTTCGTTTTTTGACAAGTATATTCCTTTACAACGCAAGGTGTTTGCAAGTCAAACTGCATTTTGAGATAATTTTTGAATATCCAAACAGCCCTTTACAAAAGAGCATCGCGTTTATATGCCGCAACATACCGCACGGTTGCTTTTCCGCGATGAGAACGCACGCGAATGCGGATTTTACGCGTTGTGTACGCCTTTTTCAAGCGGCAAATTCGTTTATACCCGATTACAGTGTATTTCCCGATGCGTTTCCAGCGATTACTCCCCTTTTTCTGTATAAACAAATCAAATTCTTCAATTTGTTGTCCCGTGGCAATATTTTCCTGCAAGATGACGCTGTCAAATGTTGTTTCTTTTCCAAAATCCAAAATCAGTTCCGGTTTTTCGTCGTCCAAAGCCGCCTGCCAGAAATGATCGTCGTCGGACAAAGCAAACGCCGCACAATGTTCATTATCTGTTTCGCTGGTGGCAGATGCGCGCGCATTTTCCAGCAGATTTTCAGGGTATTCACGCTTTAAAAGCCGCCCGAAAGAATCCAACACCATCGCGTCCTCAGCGTGGATTTTCCCGGTTCTGTCCGGTGGAATATTTAAAAGCAACGAAGCGTTGCCGCCGACCGAATTCAAGTATATTTTATAGAGTTTATCAATGGATTTGACTTTGCTGTCCTCGTTTTCGTGGTAAAACCAACCGGGGCGAATAGAGGTGTCCACCTCCGCAGGATACCAAATCAAATCCGTTTCGCCTTTGATTGCCTTGCGCGAGCCTAAATCCAATGTCATAGCATTGTGCTTTTTGGCGAAGTTTTTATCATCGGTTTTCTGCGATTTTTCCGCAATAAATTCATTGACGGAAAGCCAAGACGGCACTACGCTCCACTCTGATTTGCGGCAAACGCCTGCCTCGTTGCCGATCCAACGCACATCGGGCCCGCTGATACAAATAGCGGCATTCGGCTGTAATTCGCGCATCAGTGCATAATACCCTTGCCAATCATATTTTTGCACCTTGCCGTTTTTGCCCTCACCGCAGGCGCCGTCTAACCAAATACAGAACAGTTCACCGTACTCGGTCAGCAACTCCCGCAGTTGATTTTTATAATAGGTATTGTAAGGCTCTCCTTGCCCATAGGTTTGCTCGTGTCTGTCCCAAGGAGATAGATATATGCCGAATTTCAGTCCGTTACGCTTGCAAGCATCCGCAACTTCCCGCACAACATCGCCCTGCCCGTGACGAAACGGGCTGTTTTTCACGGAATATTCGGTATATTTACTCGGCCAAAGACAAAAGCCATCGTGATGCTTACAGGTTAAAATCAACCCGCGCATGCCTACGGATTTCACAACCTTTGCCCATTGGTCTGCATCAAAATCCGTCGGGTTAAAAAGTGACGGTGAAGCCGTACCGTCGCCCCATTCTTTATCTGTAAACGTATTCATACCAAAATGGCAAAAGGCATAAAACTCCATTTTTTGCCACGCTAACTGCCGCGGTGAAGGCACAACCTTTGCCGCCAACTGAACGCTTTGTTCCATATATTTCCCTCGTTTATTGTTTTTATGTAGTATAGCACAGTTCGGAAAAAAATTCAAATCATACATCTATTGTTTAAAAGCGGGAACAGCCTTTCCGGACTGTTCCCGCTTGCTGATTTTTATACTTTCACGCTTCTGCTTCTTTTATAATAATCTCCACACAGTTGTATTGGTCAACAGCCGCGCAAACGATGCCGACAGATGCCGTTTCCTGCCAATCGTCTTCGCTGATTGTGACAAAAGCAGATATATTGTTTTCATCTATATAGGCACCTCTGTCTTTTATAAAACCTATATAAACATACTTTTTGTTCAGTTGACATTGAAGCGTTTCTTTACTGACCGTGCATTCCATTAAATTACCACAAGGCACACTTACATCATCACAAAATTGATCAATGATGATATTTGCGCCGCAGTTACAATTCATCCACCATGCAAATATATAATCACTAAAATCATAATCCGAATTAAACAGCAGTACATCATCCAAATTGATTTCATCAAACGAGCAAGGTGTATCGCTTTGTACAATCACAATATTGTCAAAATGCAGATTTGCCTCATAATTTGTTAGAGATTCAACCGGTTTCTTACAAAACACATGACCGATTAAACTTACCGGCACAGATATACAAACCACAATGGCAGAAAACAACAAGATATATTTTTGAAGAAATGTAATTCGCCTGCCCATTCTTTTATGAAACAAACCGTATTGCGGACTACGCAACTTGCAAGCGCTTAGGAATGATGCAAGCAGAACAAACAGAATTATTCCGTAAAAAATGCAGGTGATATAGGTAAGCCACGGCGCAACCGTTATCCCTCCGACATTCGGAAAAGACGCTAATCCTTTAAAATCACCCGTTATCAAACAAAAGAATGCCAAAATAATTCGAGAACACAAATAGTCGACCTTAAAATATGTTACATCCCTTGCATAGGGTAAGAATGTTAAAAAATAGCCAAAAATCGGTAAAAGGCAAATGTATCGACTGTACCGATTTTTTCCGTAATAGGACAATCCGATAAAACAGCATAATGTTAATAATTCGGATATACCATACCTCATATGACCGTCATCGACAGTAAAGAAAGTAACAAGATTAAATAGAAAAAGCACCGCAACAACCAAAATGAATTGCACCCCATTTGTTAGACAAGTATGGTATACTATCTAACAAGTGGGG
>CAMGGF010000195.1 GCA_946055445.1 uncultured Ruminococcus sp.
GGATTTGTTGAAAGAAACAACTTTTATATTTTTAATGTAATCAAGGGATTTCCCTTACACACAAAGGTTGCATTACTGATGAGGGCGGACGGCAACCTTTTCTTTTATTTATTTTTCCAAAAGACAGCACCTTAAAGTATACAAGGCGCTATCTTTCTCTTTTTTTATTTTACATAATCCGCATAGAATTCTTCTATATACGCCTCAATCGCCTGTCGATTGGCTTTGATAGGTCCCGGCGTTTCCATTTTCAGGGAAACGGTTGCCGTAGCGTTTAATAAGGCTTTTTCAATAGGGAATTGCAACCGTTCATTGATATATGCGGCAAAAGTCGTGTCTCCCCTCCCCGTTCTGCCGCTGAGATTTCTTGCGCGGATAGGACAAGTGTAAATTTTTTTGCCGTCATACACCAGCACTTCTGTGTTGTGGGTGATGAGCACTTCCTTTGCGCCGAGTTCCCAAAGCATTTTTGCCGCGCATTCTCTATCTGCTGTGCCGGTCATAATTTCCGCTTCTGCGGCATCTGTTTTTAAATATGTAATATACGGTAGAATTTCTTTTTTATCCGCCCAATCCTCAAAATACATAGACCCGTTTTGCATATTTGCGTGTCGCAGGCAGGCTTGCACATCCAGCGCAACAGAACCTTTTTTTGAACATTCAATAATCATTTCATTCGGAAACTCCCCGTAAAGCAGCCCGGCAAAATGATAAATACGCGCGTCAACCGACGGTAAGTCTGCAAGGGTGAACGGCGCAGCGCAGGAAAGACAGGTGCTGTTTCGCTTTTCTTTATCCGCTGTGAAATATTCGTTTCTCATGGTAGTAGAACTGTCGCAAAAAGCACAGTAAACATCATCATGCGAAATTGTAAAACTATTGAGCCGGTCTTTGTCTTGCTCGGCAAGTTTTGTAACCGCGCCTATACTGTGGCCAAGCGCAAATGCAGATGCAGAAGAAAAAAGCACAGCGCCTCCGCAAATTTCATTTAAGTTTTTCAAGTGGTCAATATTAAAATCCTTTGTAATATGACCGATAATCAGGCTATCGTACTTTTTCATTTCAAACTCCTTTTGCAAGTAAAAATAAGGTTTTTTTATATTTATCATCCGATAAATTCAATTACTTTTATTCCAGAATGATCCTCTTTACTCTCAATCACAATACAATTCGTTGTATCCATAGCGGGAATTGGATTAAATATTTGTTCACCGATTTTTACTTTTTTAAAATCGTAACTTGGTTTTTCCTTGAATTTAATGATTTGATATTTATCAACCTGCATAATGCAAATAATTTTAATTTTTTCAGTGGTGGTTCCATCAATGTGGGCACACGCACCACAAGAACTACACTTTATATCATAACTAATTCGAGAATTTAAAACAATTTCTGTAATGCTTACTGATTCTTTTCCACAGTTTGGGCATTCTCCTACTCGCCCTGTATTATAATAAAGAGATAAAACTTTTTCCCACATCACTATATCCTCGATATAATCTATTTGTTTACTTTTGTCTTTCTGATTCTAACGCTTGAATAATAATTGTGCCCTCTCCTCACCTATATCACAAGCAGTAAAAAACAGCCGTTATGCGCGGCTGTTTTTTGTTTTGCAATTACAGTTTTATATCAAACTTAATTTCCACATACGATTTGATATAGTCGGCGCTTTTTTCAAAGCCCAAACGAGAACTGTCCAAGCAGAGTTCGTAATTTCTGTAATCGTCCCACTCGCGGCAGGTGTAATACCGATAATACTCACTTCTGTGCTTGTTGATTTTCTTAATTTTCTTTTCGGCTTCTTTTTCGCTTATCGGCTCTAACGCCATCACATTCTTAATGCACTCCGTCACAGGCGCCCAAATAAAGGCGTCCACAACATTATCCATATCACGCAAAATGAAATCCGCGCAACGCCCGACAATGATACAGGATTGCTTCTCGGCAAGGTCGCGAATGATTTTTGCCTGGTAGTTAAACAAATTCTCGTCGGAAACAAAATCATCGCTTTCAGGCGGAATCAGTTCACCTGTATACTTATGCGTCGGTGGGTCAAAAAAGCCTTTTTTCACTTTTTCATCCAATTTTCCAAACAGTTCCAAATTGATACCGCTTTCTTCCGAAGCCATATACAACAGTTCACGGTCATAAAACGGAATACCCAACTTTTCGGAAAGGATTTTACCAATCGTTCTGCCGCCGCTGCCGTAGCCGCGGGCAATGGTAATCACAAAATGGTCACGCATACTTGACACCAACCTTTCGGAATTATTCACCGAGATATGCTTTTTTCACGGAATCATCATTGATAAGGTCGGACGCTTTACCGGACAGCGTAATATTACCGGTTTCAAGCACATAAGCGCGGTCTGCAATCGAAAGCGCTTTTTTTGCATTCTGCTCGACCAAAAGAACAGTTGTGCCACCCTCGCTTATCACCTTAATTATATCAAATATTTCTGAAACAAGCAAGGGAGAAAGCCCCATTGAGGGTTCATCCATCAAAATAATGCGCGGATTGCTCATCAGTGCTCTGCCCATAGCAAGCATTTGCTGTTCACCGCCGGAAAGCGTGCCCGCTACTTGATTTTTGCGTTCTTCCAAACGCGGGAAGCGTTCATATACCATTTGCAAAGATTTTGCAATTTCGGCTTTGTCTTTGCGCGTGTACGCGCCGAGTTTTAAATTTTCAAGTACGGAAAGTTGCGCAAAAACGCGTCTTCCTTCCGGCACATGCGCCATACCCATCGAAACAATTTTATGCGGCGGTGTTTTGGTTAATTCTTTTCCCTCAAATAAAATGCTGCCGCTTTTTGCGGGGATCAGCCCTGTAATCGTGTGCAAAATGGTGGTCTTCCCCGCCCCGTTTGCACCGATTAAAGCAATTACCTCGCCTTGGTTGACCTCAAAAGATACGCCTTTGATGGCACGAATCACGCCATAGCAAACTTCAAGGTCTTTAATTTCAAGCATTGCCATACTGTAAATTCCTCTCTTATTCACCGAGATAGGCTGTAATAACTTCGGGATTGTTCAAGACTTCGGCGGTTTTTCCCTGTGCCAAGACCTTGCCGAAGTTCAGAACGGTTAAATCCTCACAAATGCCGCTGACAAGGCGCATATCATGTTCAATCAGCAAAATGGTCATATCAAACGCTTTGCGTACAAACTGAATGGTTTCCATCAATTCAGCGGTTTCGTTGGGGTTCATACCCGCCGCAGGCTCGTCAAGCAGTAACAGTTTCGGATTGGTTGCCAAAGCGCGCGCGATTTCAAGTTTTCTCTGCTTACCGTAAGGTAAGTTGGAAGCAAGATAATCCGCCTCACCCTGTAAATCAAAAACCTCTAAAAGCGACATCGCTTTTTCGCTCATTTCCTTTTCTTTTTTGACATAGGCCGGTAATTTTAAAATACCGGACACCG
>CAMGGF010000196.1 GCA_946055445.1 uncultured Ruminococcus sp.
TATGGTCGGAGTGACGGGACTTGAACCCATGGCCTCTTGGTCCCGAACCAAGCGCGATACCAAACTTCGCCACACCCCGATTTGCGCTCGTTTTCAAGCGCTTTGGTATTATAATATATTCCCGCCGTAAAATCAAGGCTTATTTTGAAATTTCTATGAAAAACTTTTCAAAATGCGCAAAATCACGGTGCAAACGCCACGGAATTGAGCACCGCATAGGCAGTTTCCAAATCCGCCGGCGTGCGCGCCGACACCGCCACGGTGTATAACTGATTCGGCAATGACGGATTATAAAGTTCCGCTGTACACAATGTATGGGGGTTTTCGCCTGCATTTGTATGTGTGCTGACGCTTAAAAGCATATTGCAGTTTTCGCGTTCGGCACAGTAATATACGGCATCTTTCAGCCCCAAGGCTTTTGTGAGCATAAATGCGGCATACAACTGACAGGCAACCTCGTCTTTCGGGTCAAATGCGTTAAAATCCAACCCATAGCCGATTTTTTGATAATTGTACCAACTGTCAGGCACAATGCCGAAGTATGTTTTGCAATTCGCTTTTGCTTCTGCCGAAAAAGAAAATTCCTGCTCGAAATCCACGATGAACGGCGTTTTGTTGATGATGATAAGCAAATCTGTATCGGCGTTCCCGTATTGGAGTTCCTCGTCTGTTTCGCGCTCCAACGCCAGTTCTTTCGGGAACTGAACAGAAAAATCCGCATTCTGATATTCTTGCGTTTCGCCCGCAAACACACCGTCTGTTTGCGTGTACGGTAAAAGCGGTGTAAACAGGCTTTGCCCGTATTCCTGCGCCCGTGCGACCAAAGGTTTGCCGAGTGTTAAGGCAACAAGGTCACCCGTATCACAAGTGACAAGAAATACCAACCCCGACAATTCAATAACCGTAATGAGAAGACATACGGCAACGGCAGTGTAATACCGCGCTTCGGCACGGCGGCTGTCTTTGCTGTGCCGCGCGCGAAGGTCTTTTAAATGTTGCCGCGTTTCGGCATTTTGCTTGCCTGCTGTTTTGACTTCCCAACGAAAACGATCGCCGTTTTGCAAAACCACTTGAATTGTATATGCAGGATATTCCCGAATTACGCGCATCTTTTTGAGAACGGCATCAGCAAGGAAAAAGGCTTCCGAGTGCCGAATTTCAGGTGCATTTTTCTTACCGCCAAACGGCACGAGAAAAAGCCCGTTTGCCGTTACCCCGACCAAATACCCAATCGGTTTTTTGGTGTCGGCAAGATGAAATGTGTGTTTGCCTTTCGATTTATTGTCGGCAACAAAGCAATATTGCACCGTTTCGCCGCACAACGCGGCACATTCGTCTTGCAATGTTTCATACGGAATTTGGAGTTTCATTTGCGCTTTCCCCCCCACCCCAAATCATACCATACGGCATCCGAAAAGTCAATTCGCAGTAGACAACTGTCAGCAGGCGTTGCGTGAAACGCCCCTATGCACAAACGAAATTCGGTAGGTTAAGATGAGGAGAGCCGAACCCGATATGGTTTAAAACGGTATATTTCCGCTTGAACTGCGTTAAAAATCTCGCCATACGGTAGTATGGCATCGATTTTATGCCTTGTTCAAACGAAAATTTACTCGTTTTAAACTGCTCTGCACCGAAAATGCAGAGAGTACGGATGGATTTTTGCTTTTGAAGCGGCAGTCGGGCTGACGCCCGACAACGGTGAAAAAGTGAAAATCCGCCGTAATATCAAATTTTCGGCATATTGTGTTCGACTCTCCTCACCTTAGGGCGGGGTCTTGCCCCCGCCGCAGGTTTTGCTTTGATTTTACGGCGGGAGCAAGCCCCCGCCCTACCGAAACGCCCTACCGATGAACATATTTATATTGTGCAACCACACAGGCAAACGCAGTTCGCTCACTATTCCCATTCCAAATCTTTTGAGAACACCTGTTCGCCGCTGTTATTCCAAGCCTCCAAGCGATAGCCGTCTGCAGTGAGCGTGAGTTTGCTTACAACGAACGCGCCGTCTTTATGTCCGCCATCCATATAGATACGCAGCCCGTTTTCTTCTTTATAGTCGCAAATATGGTAGTGTCCGCTTAAAATTTGCGTTGCGCCGAGCCGCAAAAGTTCGGTCTGTGCGCACGAACGCAAGTCTTCTTCAATGGCAATGTCGCTGTCATGCACAAGTGTCAGCGTCTTATTGTCGGATTTCGGAAGTGCGCAAAGCCAATCCACCATATTCTTTCGGTATGCGGCATAATTGACCATACCGCCGTATTCGGGGTGGGTGTCTTGCTTATCTTCGCCGCTGTCGAGGACAAGGAAGTTATAATCGCCATAGGCCGTTTCGTAATAAAAGCCGTCAAGGCCGAGGTAATCCGCCAATTTTGACGCATACCCGCCGCGGGTTTCGTGGTTGCCACGCACATAAATCACGGGTTTGGTGCCACCCGACACCGTGCCGCCGAATTCGACGATATTTTCCGCGATTTCATCTTCAAACATCAACCCCGGCACCGCGTCACCGAGCAAAATCACGCCGTCATACTCGCCCGCATACCGCACGGCGTCATAGGCTTTTTGCAGTCTTGTATGCCAATCGGAAACGCTTAAATATGTTTGCATTTCCCCCGTGGGAACGGTAAAAGTATAGGGTTCGGAAACCACGGTTTTGCCCGAACGACCGCCGTAACTGCGTTCTTCCAAAACGCGCGTGGAGCCGACGCGGTATGTATTGCCCGCCAAATGCGCTTTCGGCACTTTCACGGTATGGATTTTGCTGTCACCTTTCAATCTGCCTGCATTTTCATCATACAATTTGTAAGTTTCGCCGTTGTAACTGTATTCCAAAAATCCCGTGCCCGTATCGTTGGTGGCAAACACCACAGCATACTTGTCACCGCTGTCCACAACCATCGGCGCGGCAGTAATTTTATAATTGCAATACGGCAAAAGCGTCCACAAGGTACTGCCGAGCACCCCAAGTGCCAAAACGGCGGCAATGCACTTTTTGAAAGCACCGCTTTGGATGGCGGGGTAAACGCACAGCAAAAATGCAACCGCGCAAGAACCCAAAAAGAGGGGCATTCCTTTTGCGAGCATTTTGAGCATCACAGGCGTGGTCTCCTCCCCCGCGCCAATCAGATTGCCAAGATTGAAAATGACAAAAAATACCGCGAAACATTCCGCGAGAATGGCAATACACGAAAAAGCGCGGTTGTCACAAACCTCTTTGCCGTTCTTTTCAATACCGTTGCATTTCAAAACGGTTAAAACGAGCAGGGTAAGCGCCGTTACCACCGACAAGCCCATAAGCACCGCCGAAAAGCCGTCAAATACCGTAATATCAATAAAAACAGAGTTTATACGAAAAGCATATTGCACCGCCGCCGCAATACTTGCAAGCAGGGTAAATAACAACAGTGTGCCGTTCTTTT
>CAMGGF010000197.1 GCA_946055445.1 uncultured Ruminococcus sp.
GACCTTTTTTTCGTTAAACTGCACATACGGTTTCTGCATTTTGGACAAATACAACTTGCAATGTAAAAAAATGAAAAAGCGAAACGGTTATGAATGTACCGTTTCGCTTTGCATTACTGCTGTGGCATAAATACCACAACTAAATTTCTACCCTCACAGTCCGTGATTCTTACTGTAATGTAATTGTATTCGGCATTCTGCGGTGTTTTACAGCAAAAAGTGACAGAATCGGTTACAGAATCATTTTCCAAAATCTCAGCCGTTATACACTGTCCGTTTTGTTGCAGTTCCGCTTTGACGGTGCAATGATAGGGTGGTGCCCCGCCGCAAACGGATACGGTTATCGGCACATCGCCGTTTGGTATGTCGGATACGGTCATTACTTTTTTCACAACTTCTCCGTATGCGTTCACTTCCGCAGGTATATATACAATCGGTGTGTATGCCGATTGGCCGACGGTGCAAACCGCTTGCATGGGTTGACGCAACGAAAAATCACCGAAAGCCGCACTGCTTTCTGTCAGACTGTAATCCGTATAAAACGGAATTTTTGCGGCATCAATGCAAAATAAGGCGTAATTGTAGATACCGTTTCTTGTTGCTGCGGCTTCAATTTGCGGATCAAAGAAATAAAACTTTCCGTTTATTTCCACCGCAACCCAAACATGATTATTGCAGTTGCCGTCTTCAAGAACAGCCTTTCCGTACACAGGAAAGGCATTTAACCCGATGTACCGATACAGCACCGTCAGCGCGGATGCATAGTTATCGCACACCCCCTGCCCCGTCAGCAACATTCTGTATGCATCATACACCACTGCCGCGTCGGTGCTGTTGTAGTCGCATTCCCCGAGAAAAGCATACATATTTTGCATATTCACCGTACCGCCGGAAAACTTCGTGTTTTCCAAAAGCCAATCATAGCAAAACTTCGCCTTGGAAAAAGTATCGGGTAGTGTGTTTACGGTTGAAGCAAAACGCTGTTCAATCAAATTATCCAAAACAGGCTGATTGGTTTTAACAGGCGACAAAACAGCGGAATTGATAATTTCTTTTTTCTGTTCCATTTGCCCGTTTAATTCCAAAACGGAAATTTGCGAAAAAACAAGCGTTCCCTCTTTTAATATATCCGGCGTCAATTCCGTAACTGTATTTTCTGTTTTTGCGGAAGAAACGGAAACGAATTCCGTTGTCATTTCCTTGACGGAATTCAAGGGTTTCCTCTTAGAATATGGGGATTTTTGAAAAAACAAAGCAAAAAAAACACCTGCAAGACAGCACACCGCTATCGCGCTGAAAATAAACGCCTTTTTATTTTTCACGGTGTATTCCCCTTTCTTTCCCGTTTGTAACAGTATACCGCCTTTTTGATACTGCATTTTTTCAAAACAGAAATTTCCGCTCATCTTTTAAAAAATATTTTCCTGATTCTGAAAAAATGTCTTGATTTTTTTTTAAAACTTCGTTATAATACCAATCGTGACATTTGGAGAGTTGTCCGAGCTGGTCGAAGGAGCACGATTGGAAATCGTGTAACCGCCTAAAACGGTTCGAGGGTTCGAATCCCTTGCTCTCCGCCAAAAAAAGAAGGTGCCTTTTGGCATCTTCTTTTTTTATTGAAAACTTAATGGATTCGAACCCGTGAGGGACTGCGCGTAAAAAAAACAGTCCGGTGGACTGTTTTTAGCGCGGAGCGTGAGGCGGGTACCGAAGGCGTAGCCTTGGGTCGCCGAACGAAGCACACGCGAAAGC
Source organism: uncultured Ruminococcus sp. (assembly GCA_946055445.1). Classification (GTDB taxonomy): domain Bacteria; phylum Bacillota; class Clostridia; order Oscillospirales; family Acutalibacteraceae; genus Fimenecus. The sequence goes on from CAMGGF010000197.1 coordinate 1,753, forward strand.
GTGTGGCGAATCCCTTGCTCTCCGCCAAACAAGAAGAAGGTGCCCATTGGCATCTTCTTCTTGTTTACTGAAAACTTGTCGGATTCGAAAGGCGAAAGAGAAAACGCTCCCACGAAAAACACCCTCTGTCTGCCATATGGGCAGTCAGAGGGTGTTTTCTTATTGGCTGACGGCACTTTGTTATGCGGTGGTGTCACATAACAAAGTCGTATTATACTCACACTGTTTCATTTGAATAGTTGGCGGAAAATCAATACCGTATTTGCATCTACAATATTTAACAATAATTGTTCAGACGAAGATTTAACAGTGCCGCATCAAACGCATCTACCGCGCCGTCGCAGTTCAAATCGGCGGCTATCTTTTCAACATCCGTTAAATCAATCGCCCCAACCGTTACATTCGCAATCAAGGCATAATCCGTCAAATCCAAAGTGTCGTCACCGTTAACATCGCCGGAATCATAAAGCGCAACGAAAGTGTAACTGTTGTCATTTGCATAGGTTTCGGCATAAGAGCCTGTGAAGCCGTAAACAGTTTTTAAACCGGAGTATTTAAACGCACGATTGCCGATACTCGTCACGCTGCCGGGAATAACGATGCTTTCAAGCGAAGTGCAGTCTTCAAATGCCCAATTACCAATACTCGTTACGCTGTCAGGGATTGTGATGCTTGTAAGTGCGGAGCACTCGTAAAATGCATATTCACCGATACTAGTCACGCTATTGGGAATTGTGACGCTTGTAAGGGAATCGCATCGCTGAAATGCGTAATTACCGATACTCGTAACGCTATCGGGAATCGTAATGCTTGTAAGTGCGATGCAACCGGAAAATGCATAACTGCCGATACTCGTTACGCTACCTGGAATTGTAACGCTTGTAAGGGAATCGCATCGCTGAAATGCGTAATTACCGATACTCGTAACGCTACCGGGAATTGTAACGCTTGCAAGGGCGAAGCAATAGCCAAATACAGAAGTACCGATACTCGTAACGCCGTCGGGGATTGTATAAGATGTTTCGGGGCTGCCTGCGGGATATTGTAACAGCGTTGTTTTCTCTTTGTTAAACAACACACCGTTTTCCGAAGTGTAATTCGGATTTCTCGCCGCAACATACCGTAGGGGTGATATTTGAAAAATAAGGGGTGATTTTAGGGGTGATAAGGCGATTTCGGCAAAAAAATTCTCCCTCCGGAGAGGGAGAAAACATAAATACTTTTGTTTTACATGAAAAACGGCGGGGGGCAAATTCTCCGAATTCAGGCACCCTTTTGTTTGTTTCGCAAACATTTCCCCGAACAGGGGAATCTCCCCCGCCCTACCGTATTGCGGCTGTTTTATTCTTTATGCGCCATCTCAAACAACTCTGCTCTGTCAGAAACGCCAAGTTTCTCAAAAATATGCGTTGTGTGGGTTTTTACCGTATTTTCGGAAATACACATTTTTTCGGCAATGGTTTTTCTCTTTTCGTTTTCCAATATGTAACCGAGCACCTCGCGCTCCCGTTCGGTTAAAGGCTCCCGGGGATCTGCATTTTGCAAAAATTCTTCAAGGAGAGAGGGTTTTTCGGGTGCTTTTGACGGTTGCACATTCTTTTTCTCATAATCTTCAACAATGCCGTACAGCAAAAGCAACAAGCCCTCGGTCAT
>CAMGGF010000198.1 GCA_946055445.1 uncultured Ruminococcus sp.
CCCCACCGAAATGCCGAAAATCAGCACTACCGCAAGCAGTACAGCGATGATTTTCAAACCGATTTTATGTTTCGATTCGCTTCTTTGCAAAATAACCCTCTTCTTTCTTCCGTAATTTTCTTCATCATATCACATTATATTACAAATTACAACTGAAATTTACTTGCAAAATAACATACATATTTACTTGTATAATTCCACCGTAAAATGCAATACAATTTAAAGTACAGAGGTGATTGTATGTTTGAAATCCGAAACCAACAAAAATCCAACAAAACCATTCGTATGCCGAACGAACTGATTGACCGATTACAGAAAATTGCCGACCAAAACAATATTTCGTTTAATCAATTAGTCGTGCAGTGTTGCGAATACGCGCTGAACGAAATGTTAGATACCGAACAGTAAAACAAACGACCACCCTTCCGTATTGTAACGGAAAGGCGGTCGTTTTGTACTATGCGGGTTGCATAGAGTTTTGCGTTTTACAGAGATTTTTTTAATTCGGCGGCGCTCGCATATCGCTTTTGCGGGTCAATTTGTATGCATTTTTCAATGACCTTTGCGAGTTTGCCGTCATACATTTTCTTCGAGGGGTGCTCGCCGGTGAGCATCACATTCATCAGCACCCCGACGGCAAATATATCCGCGCGCGCGTCGGTTTGCGCAAGACCGAATTGTTCGGGCGCGGCGTACCCGCTCGTGCCGATGATTTTTGTGTCCTCTGACTGCCCGCGTTTATAAAGCCGTGCGGCATCAAAATCCATCAGTTTTACCGTGCCGCAGTCGGTAATCATTATGTTTTCGGGTTTTATATCACGGTGCACGATGCCGTGGTTGTGCAAAACAGTCAATGCGTCGCAAACGCTTTTTACAACCGTTTTTACGCCCTTTTCGTTGTAAAGCCCGTGACACAAAAGGTCGGAGACGGTAGTTCCACGCACGAATTCTTCTAAAACGGTGATTTGCGTGCCGGTGTTTAGCACATCGTATACGGCGGGCAACAGAGGAAACGAAATTGCACGCAAATTTGCGTAAACCTCAAAATCTCCACGGCATTTGCGGCAGACCAATTCTTTTTGCAGGGCTTTGTGCCGCAGTAAAACAATGGATTTGTCCTCTGTTTGTTTCAGAACTTTGACAACCGTGTACTGTTCTTTCAAAATTTCTTCTGCCGACTGCACCGAAATCCCCCCCTTGCCAACTTTTGTGCTTTTCATTATACTATACAAAGAGAGAAAAGGGAAGTGAGAAAACCGTATGCTGAAAAAATCGACCGATGAAATGCTCGGGGAATTGCTGAAAGCGAACAATATTGAACAATATGTGAAAGAAAACGAAGCGTATTTTGTGGATTTATCGGTTGCAGAGTTTTTGCGTGAATATATCACGAAAAAAGGTCTTAAAAAATCGGCTGTCATCAAAGATGCGGAAATCAGCGAGATTTTTGGTTTTCAGGTGTTGTCCGGCACGCGGAATCCGTCGCGCAATACGCTTTTGAGCCTTTGCATCGGCGCAAAAATGACTGTGGACGAGGTGCAGGCAACCCTGAAAATCGCAGGCTTTGCACCACTGTATCCGAAGCACAAGCGCGACAGCATTATTCTGTTGGGCGTTACCAACAGGAAAGGCGTGTGCGACATCAATAACGAGTTATATGAAAACGGGGTACAAACCCTGTAAATTTCACGAAAAAGGCTTGACTTTCAGCAGTCCGTTTGCTATAATCTTAAATTGCTGTAAAATAATTCTATCGGTTTTACGGCTCCTTCCCACGGGGAATGCCCGTGGGCGAAAGTCCATAAGGAGGTGCAAAAGGAATGTCTAAGTATGAAGCAGTGTTGGTTCTCTCCGTGAAAAACGGCGACGAAGCAACCCAAAGCCTGCAAGAAAAATTCAAGGCTTTGATCGAAGCAAACGGCACTCTGGAAAGCGTTGATGAGTGGGGCAAAAGAAAACTTGCTTACGAAATCGACGATGAGACCGAGGGCCACTATGTGATCTTCAATTTCGACAGCGAACCCGCTTTCCCGGCGGAGTTTGAACGCGTTGCCGGCATTACAGACGGCGTACTGCGTACACTTGTTGTGAAAAACTGAGGCGGAGGGTTAGAAAATGCTCAACTGTGCAATTATTATGGGCAGATTGACTGCCGACCCTGAACTTCGCACAACGACGAACGGAACTTCGGTGACTTCGTTTACGGTCGCTGTGGATCGCGCTTATGCGCGCCAAGGCGAAGAAAGACAAACGGATTTCATCAATGTGGTTGCTTGGCGTCAAACCGCGGAGTTCGTCACACGCTATTTTCACAAAGGCTCTATGATTGCGGTGCAAGGTTCTATTCAAACCCGCAATTGGGAGGACAAAAACGGTAATAAACGGACTTCGGTTGAAGTTATCGCAGACAATGTTTCGTTCTGCGGCAGCAAGTCCGAAAGCGGCAACGCAAACAATGCCGCACCCGCAGCGCGTCCCGCGCCCGCTTACCAGGGCGGTAACGCCGACGGCTTCTCGGTACTCCCGACAAGCGACGACGATGCCTTCCCCTTCGGCGGCGGCGACGATGATGACGGCTTGCCGTTTTAATTCGGATTGATTTTATAAGGAGGATTACGAAATGGCTTACGATAAACCGCAAGGCGGCCGCCCGATGAACAGAAAGCGCAAAAAAGTTTGTTCTTTCTGCGTCGAAAAGGTCGAAAAGATTGATTACAAAGACGCAGCAAAACTGCGCCGCTATACCTCTGAACGCGCTAAGATTCTTCCTCGCCGCGTAACCGGCACCTGCGCATATCATCAGAGAGAACTTACCACGGCTATCAAAAGAGCGAGAGCAATCGCGATTTTGCCGTACAGTGCAGACTGATTTTTTGCTTTGCAAAAGCGCATAGAAAGGGTGGCTTTCAGCCGCCCTTTTTCTTTCGTTATGCATATTTTTACATGCAAAACCGCATTTTTGCATAAAAACTGCATAATTCGGCGAAAATTATGCATAAACATTCGGATGAACTGCACAAATATGGTTTTTTAGTGAATAAATATGCAAAAAACACTTGATTTTATGCGAAAAGTGTGTATAATCTTCTTGTAAACAAAAACACATTCCATTCGGAGGGATTTTTTATGAATAAGAAAGACATTAAAAAGGTTGTTTTGGCGTATTCGGGGGGGCTTGATACTTCTATCATCATCCCGTGGCTGAAAGAGAATTACAACAACTGCGAAGTCATCGCCGTTTCGGGCGATGTGGGGCAGGGCACGGAACTCGACGGGTTGGAAGAAAAAGCAATCAAAACCGGCGCTTCCAAACTCTATGTGTTGGACCTGAAAAAGGAATATGTGGAGGAGTACATTTGGCCTTGCT
>CAMGGF010000199.1 GCA_946055445.1 uncultured Ruminococcus sp.
ACATCAATATATTTTGCAATTTCGCGGTTGACTGCCTGCGCCTTTTCCTTGCCGCCGATGTCTTTCCACAAAGAGGGACGGTAGTTTAAGTCATAAGACACAACCGTGCCGTATTTTTTCGCCGCTTTTACCGCATCAATGGCGACCTGCGCCGTGCTTTCGGAAAGTGCCGCGAAAATGCCGCCCGTATGCAACCAACGCACGCCCAAAGTGCCGAAAATATACTCCCAATCTATGTCGCCGGGCTTTAATTGCGCAATCGCGGTGTTGCCGCGGTCGGAAACGCTGAGTGCGCCGCGAATACCGTAGCCGCGCTCCACAAAATTCAACCCGTTGCGCACACTTCTGCCGATGCCGTCATAGGGCACCCATTTGATGAGCGAAGTGTCTACACCGCCCTGTAAAATAAAGTCCTCAACCAGTCTGCCGACTTCATTGTCCGCAAACGCGGTGACAACCGCTGTTTTTAAGCCAAAGCAACGGCGAAGGCCTCTTGCTACATTGTATTCGCCGCCGCCTTCCCATGCACGGAAAGTGCGGGCGCATTTAATGCGCCCCTCACCGGGGTCTAAACGCAACATCACTTCGCCCAAGGAAATCATATCATAGGTATAAGTGCCGGGGGCTTTTAATTGTAAATCCATTTTTATCACTCCGTTTTTTAAGCCGTAACCTTGTCGGCAATCAAAAGTGCCGCTTCGGTCAACACCAGCAAAACGATGCCGATAATCAGCAAGCGTTTTGCCTTTTTTTCATATACGGGATTTTTTTGCGAACTGCCCTCTATAACGGTAATCTCCTGCGTTTCGGTTGCCGCCGTTTCTCCGCTTTCGGGAACGGTATTTGCCTTTCTGCGCAACACAAAGCACCGAAGCAAACAAATAATTGCCGCAAGCAAGCATAACGCCGCGATTAAAAACCAAATCATTTCGCAAAATCCTCTCTTTACAGTTTATCCGAATTACACGCCCGAATACGCGTTAAAGCCGCCGTCCACGATAATCGTTGTGCCGGTGATGAAACTCGAATACGCCTCATCACACAGGAACAAAAGCGAACCCTCTAATTCCTGCGACTCGCCGAAGCGTTTCATCGGCGTTGCGGCAAGAATTTTGCCTGTGCGCGCCGTGGGGGTGCCGTCCGCATTCCAAAGCAATGTTTTGTTTTGGTTGGTCGAGAAAAATCCCGGCGCAATCGCATTGACACGGATGCCGACCTCTGCAAAATGCACAGCCATAAATTCGGTGAAATTCTTCACCGCCGCTTTTGCCGCCGAATACGCGGGAATTTTCGTCAGCGGGCGGTACGCGTTCATTGAGGTGACCATCACAATACAGGCATTCTCTTTTTGCGCCATATCACGGGCAAACACCTGTGTCGGAATGAGCGTGCCCAAAAAGTTCAAATTAAACACAAACGAAATCCCCTGCGGGTCTAAATCAAAAAAGGTTTTGATGTTCTCGTCTTTTTCGACCAAATCCACCGCTTCCAAAGTCTCTTTGGTGGTGGTGCCTTTTGGGTTGTTGCCGCCCGCACCGTTTAAGAGAATGTCGCAAGTGCCTAAGGTCTCGTTGATAACCGCACGCGCGTTCTCCATACTTTCGGGTTCGAGCACATTGCAACCCACTGCGATTGCCGTGCCGCCCTCGGCGGTGATTTCATCGGCAACCTTTTGCGCCGCCGCTTCGTTCAAATCCAAAACGGCGACTTTTACGCCCTGGCGCGCCAAAGCCTTTGCGAAATCGCCGCAAAGCACCCCGCCGCCGCCGGTGACAACCGCAACTCTGCCTTTCAAATTCTCGTGTACCATATTATTTCCCTGCTTTCTGTTTTTCTGCGGCTTCCCAAAGGCCGTTGATATATGCCGCACCGAGCGCGCGGTCAAAAAGACCGTAGCCCGGGCGCGCTACCTCGCCCCAAATCATTCTGCCGTGGTCGGGGCGAATGTACCCCTCAAAGCCGACATCCTGCAAGGCTTTCACGATTTCGTACATATTAAGAGAGCCCGCCGCGCTTTCGTGCGCGGTTTCGTTGAAGTGTCTGCCCTCTACATTTACATTGCGCAGATGGGCAAAATAGATGCGGTCGCCGACTTCGCGAATCATCGCGGGCAAATCGTTATCGAGATTCGCACCCAACGAGCCCGTACAGAAAGTTAAACCGTTGTATTTGCTCGGCACAGCCGCGAGCAGTTTTTTAAGCGCCGCAAGATTGGTGATAATGCGCGGCAAACCGAAAATGCTCCATGGCGGATCGTCGGGATGGATTGCCATTTTGACATCGCATTCCTCGCAAACGGGCATAATCTGCTCCAAGAAATAAATCAGATTGTTCCACAAATCGTCTTCGGTGACATTTTTATATTTTTCAAACAATTCTTTGATTTCGGGCATACGCTCGGTTTCCCAACCGGGCATCGCATAACCGTTGGAATTGTCATCAATCTCTTTGAACATCTGCTCGGGGGTTTTGCCCTCGATTTGCACCCCGTCATAGGAAAGGCAGGTCGCGCCGTCGCACATTTGCATCGCGAGGTCGGTGCGCGTCCAGTCAAAGACAGGCATAAAATTATAACAAATCACCTTCACGCCCGCTTTTGAAAGATTGCGGATGCAGGTTTTGTAATTTTCAATGTATTTGTCGCGCGTCGGCAGGCCGATTTTAATATCTTCGTGCACATTGACACTTTCAATGCATTCCATCGTAAGCCCGGCGGCCTCGATTTCGGCTTTCATTTTTAAAATATCTTCCATCGGCCACACTTCGCCTGCCGGCAGATAGTGCAGTGCAGGCACAACGCCCGTTACACCGGGAATTTGACGGATTTGCTCTAAGGTTACCGTATCCTTTTCACTGCCGAACCAACGGAAAGTCATCTGCATAAATTTACCATCACCTTTCATAAGGAAATCAAATATTTCCCCATTTTTGTTTATTGTAACACTTCGTTTTGAATTTATCAACTGTCAATCTGTGCAAAAAACGCCGAATGTTCTGAAATTTTCGTGCACAAATGCAAGAAAAAAACAACAAAAAACACCCGCGTGTGTTTCACGCGGGTGTGTGCCCGAAAATATGCAAATTTTACGGCAGTGTATGCAATGTAAATTTTTATTTAGCGTAGGATTAACGGAACGGTCAAGACCGTTCCCTACACGCACGCATTACAAATCGTGCGTAGGGGGCGACGACTCGGCGCCCCGTGGATTTTGATGTGATTTTACGGAACGACACTAAGGTCGTTCCCTACGGTTGTAGGGGCGATTCACGAATCGCCCGTGGATTTTGATGT
>CAMGGF010000200.1 GCA_946055445.1 uncultured Ruminococcus sp.
CGATGCATTCGGCGTGGCGCAGTATTTGTTGGGGCAGTCTGTCAACACTACCGATGTTGCCGAATGGCAGGCGGCGGCACAAAAACTGAAAGAACAGAAACCGCTGATTCAGTCTTATGTGATGGACGAAATCTTCACCAAAATGGAAAGCGGTGAAGCGGCGATTGCCCCGTATTATGCGGGCGATTTCCTGACGATGCAGGAGGTCAATCCGGATTTGGCGTTTGTCTATCCGAAAGAGGGTACCAATATCTTTGTTGATTCCATGTGTGTGCCCGCTTCTGCGAAAAATAAAGCCGCGGCAGAGTTGTTTATCAACTTTATGTGTGAGCCGGAAGTATCGCTTGCCAATGCAGAGTATCTCTGCTACCTTTGCCCGAACACCGCCGTTTTGGCAGATGACCGCTATTCGTTAAAGGACAATGAAGTTTTGTATCCGAAACAGAAAGTAGAGGCGGAATATTTTCATAATCTTGACCAGGATACATTGGATTTACTTTCTCGCCTTTGGGAAGAAGTAAAACTTGCGTAAATAATATAGAACTTTGGATTGCAACAGATGCTCTTTCGGGCATCTGTTGCATTGTGTGTATCAGGGAGGAATATATATGCCGAATTTAGATTTACCGGAAATTTCCTATTTTGAACAGGGAAACGCTTTTATGGGCAGTTTACGGAATGATTTTCGCTTTCGGGTTGCAAAAGCGGAGGATAGCCTTTTGGCTTCGGTTTGGTATGAAGATATCTGTTTTGAACTTACCGAATCCAAAGAGGAACAGACTTTTCCGCTGACCGATGCGGGTTTAAAAGAGAGCGCCGATTGGATTTTGTCACATTTTTAGGCATAGTTCCCCGCATATTGACAAAATTTAAAAAAAAGCGTAAAATTATCACAATGTTTTCAGAGAATACTATGGTTGTGTAAATCATATCGCTTTTTGAGGATTATCTATGAAAATGCTAAAAAAATTCCAGAGAACAATCGTTTCGCTTTTGAAATTGGTTTTGTTTGCTTCTCTGTTTGCTGTCTTTTTCTTAATTTTCGGGAATCAAAACCCGTGGCTGTTGCGGTCTTCCAGAACAGCGGCCATTTGTATGTTAACCTTTGTCGTGCTCGGCGGTGCAATGATGTCCATTTACGGCGGATACCGCATCGGGGAGTACAAAAGTAAACCGATTATCCATTCTCTGACCCTTTCGGCAGTCATTACCGATGTTGTTACACACTTGCAGTTATGCATTATGAATACCAATGCCAACAACAATGCAACTTTTCGCTATGAAAATCCCGAATTGCTGTTGCTGGTTATTCTTTTGCAGTTTGTTTTGATTGTATTCTTTGCCTATTTCGGTAATTTTGTGTTTTTCTCAATCAATTCACCCGAAAAATGCTGTGTGATTACCTCGTCAAAATATTCGTTGAACAACATTGTGCCAAAGGTGCGAAAATACAAAAAACAGTATGTTATCACCGATATGGTCTTGTATACCGATGACCGTTTGTTTGATATTTTAAACCGTTGTGACACTGTGTTTTTGTATGACGTGCCGATGACCACCCGTACCATGCTCATTGAGTATTGCTATGCGAAAAACAAGAATATCTATTATAATTTCGAGATGTGCGATGTTGTGTCTTTGCGCGGCAGAACATCTATTTTAGACGATAAGCCTTTGGTCGCCTCGCAGGTCAAAGGGCTGACTTTTGAACAGTCCGTCGCCAAGCGTATTATGGATTTGGTGATTTCCACGGTCGGTTTAATTGTTACAAGTCCGCTGATGTTGCTTTGCGCCCTCGCCATCAAAGCCGAAGACGGCGGTAAAGTCTTTTTCAAACAAAAGCGCGCCACCAAAGGCGGTAAGATTTTTGAAGTTTATAAGTTCCGCACAATGAAAGAGGCGGGTTCGGTCAACCGTTCCGTGACCTCGGATGATGACCGTATTACAAAGGTCGGTAAGTATTTACGCAAATTCCGCATTGACGAATTGCCGCAGATTATCAATATTTTCAAAGGCGAAATGAGTGTGGTCGGTCCGCGTCCCGAAATGATTGAGAATGTGGATGCGTACACGCAGGCTTTGCCGGAATTCAGTTACCGCTTGCGTGTAAAAGCGGGCTTAACGGGCTTTGCACAAATCGCGGGGAAATATAACACTTCCCCGAAGGATAAATTGGTTATGGATTTAATGTATATCGAGCAATACAGCATTTGGCTCGATATTAAATTGATTTTCCAAACCCTGACGGTCTTTTTGAAGGCGTCCGACAGTACGGAAGCGTTCAAAACCGGCGATGAATATGACTTTTTCTGTGCGGATGACGAAGATGTGCCACCTGTACAAGAAGTAGCGGAAGAAGCGCCGCAAAACGAAACGAATACAGATACGCAGGAATAATAACGGAAAGCCACCAAATCGGTGGCTTTTTTATCGGAAAAGGAGAAAATATGTTAGAAACGGTGAATGTCGGTTTGCAATACGGCGGTCGCGTGCTGTTTGAACACGCAGACTTAAAATTTACAAACGGGAACTGTTACGGGCTTATCGGCGCGAACGGCGCGGGTAAATCTACTTTTATGAAGATTTTGGCAGGTGAAATTGAGCCGAACAAAGGTGAGGTGCGTAAAGGGCCGAAAGAGAGAATGTCCGTTTTGCGGCAAGACCATTTCGCATTTGATGAATACGATGTTATGCGTACGGTTTTGATGGGCAACGCGCGTCTGTGCGAGATTATCGACGAGAAAGAAATCCTTTACAGCAAAGAGGAAATGACGGAAGAAGAGGGGATTCAGCTTTGTGAATTGGAAGAGGAATTCTCCGAAATGGACGGTTGGAGTGCTGAAAGCAATGCGGAAATTCTATTGAATGGGTTGGGTGTGCCGAATGACCTGCATTACGCCAGAATGTGTGATTTGACGGGTGAAAATAAGGTGAAGGTGCTTTTGGCACAAGCGTTGTTTGATAATCCCGACATTTTGCTGATGGACGAACCGACCAACCATTTGGATTTAGACGCGATTACTTGGCTGGAAGAGTTTTTGCAGGATTTGGACGGCACGGTTATCGTGATTTCGCATGACCGCCATTTCTTAAACAAAGTATGTACCCATACGGTCGATATTGATTTCGGAAAAATCACAATGTTCGTCGGCAACTACGATTTCTGGTACGAATATACGCAAATGGCACAGCGCCAAATGCGTGAACAGAATAAGAAAGCCGAAGCAAAAATTAAAGAATTAGAAGTGGCAAATAAGGAAATAATAGAATTAAAG